>JBCCTY010000007.1:0-41557 GCA_039197885.1 Actinomycetota bacterium
GCGAGCCCCGTCATCGAGGCCTTCTCGCGTGCCTGCACGCTCATCGGTCCGACCGGGAGCGGGCAGCTCTGCAAGATGGTCAACCAGATCACCATCGCCGGTCTCCTCCAGGGGCTGTCCGAGGCCATCGCCTTCGGGCAGCGGGCCGAGCTCGACATGGCGACGGTCCTCGACGTCATCTCGAAGGGCGCCGCCGGCTCGTGGCAGCTGGAGCACCGGGGATCGACGATGGTCGCCGACGAGTTCGACTTCGGGTTCGCCGTCGAGTGGATGCGCAAGGACCTGGGCATCTGCTTCGACGAGGCCGACCGCAACGGCGCCGAGGTCCCCGTGGCTCGCCTCGTCGACGGCTACTACGCCGAGCTCGTCGAGCGCGGCGGGGCCCGGTGGGACACCTCCAGCCTCGTCCGTCGACTCCGGGAGGGGTGATGGCGCTCCGCATCGGGGTCACCGTCGGGCGCGCCGACCGGGCCTCGCTCGACGCCGTGCGCGACGCCGAGCGGCTCGGGGCCGACTCGGTCTGGGTGCCCGAGGCGTGGATGTACGACGCCCTGACCCCGCTCGGCTACCTCGCCGCGATCACCGAGCGGATGCGCCTGGCGACCGGGGTGGTGCAGCTCGGGGCGAGGACGCCGGCGATGCTCGCCATGTCCGCACTGGCGCTGCAGGCGATGTCCGACGGGCGCTTCGTGCTCGGGGTCGGTACCAGCGGCCCGCAGGTGATGGAGGGCTGGCACGGCGTCCGCTTCGATCGCCCGGTCGGGCGCACCCGCGAGACGATCGAGATCATCCGTCTCGTCGCCTCCGGCGAGCGCCTGGCCTACGAGGGTGCGACGTACACGCTGCCGCTGCCCGACGGTCAGGGGCGGGCCCTGCGCTCACCGGTGGCCGGTGCGACGTTCCCGATCCACGTGGCCTCGCTCGGCCCGGCCAACCTGGCGCTCACGGGCGAGCTCGCCGACGGATGGATCGGCACCGCCTTCCTGCCCGAGTCGGCTGACGTCTTCCTCGATCCGATCCGCGACGCCGCCGTGGCGGTGGGCCGCTCGCTCGCCGACGTCGAGCTGAGCGTGGCCGCCGGGCTCGAGTTCACCGACGACGTCGAGGCGGTGGCTCGGCGCCACGCGGCCGGCTACGCCTTCACGATCGGGGCGATGGGCTCGGCGTCGACCAACTTCTACAACCGGGCGTTCACGCGCCAGGGGTTCGGTGATGCCGTCGCGGAGGTGCAGCGCTTGTGGCAGGCGGGCGAACGCGAGGCCGCGGGTGAGGCGGTGCCGATCGAGATCGGTCTCGGGACGAACCTGATCGGCGACGACGCCGCCGTGGTCGAACGGCTGCGTCGCTACCGCGATGCCGGGATCGACCTGATCCGCATCGGCCTCGACGGCGCGGGCGGGCTCGACGACCTGGCCCGTCTGCTCGATCTCGTCGCCACCGTGAACGGGGAGGAGTGACGGACGCCCGGGATGGTGGCCGACGCTCGCCACCGGGATCCGCGCCGACCGCCGGAGCGGCCCGCCGCCGGAGAGATCGGTTCCACGCCGGTGCCCGACGGCGGCACGGGTCGATGGCCGTGCGATCCGCCGCGCCGAGGCGGGCGAGTGGCGCATCAGCCGCCGTCGACGGCCTCCAGCGCATCCGCGATGCCCTCGAGGGTCACGACCGAACCGAAGTAGAAGCCCGCAGGCGGCTCGATCGGAACGACGTTCCCGTTCTCGACCGCGGGCAGCGTCGACCAGAGCGGTGAGTCCTGGAGCGCAGCGAAGGCGTCGCTTCCCTCGCCATCGATGTTGACCGACGCGAACAGCCAGTCGCCCGTGATCTCGGACAGTCGTTCCTCGGAGAGCTGGATCGTCCCGTTGGCGAACGCGTCGTCGGAGAGCTCGGCGCCATCGAGCGCGGGGGTGAGGCCGCACTCTCGGAACGCCCACAGGTTGGTCAGCTGCGGGATGAAGCTCGTGTCGTCCAGGTTGTAGCCCGGGAGGTACTGGAACACCGACCCGTCGGGGCCGAGGCTGATCACGGAGATCCTCTCGTCGCCGACGATCGATGTGATCCGCTGGCACAGACCCGCCAGCTGGTCCTCGTAGTCGTCGATCAGGTCCCGAGCCCGCTCTTCGAGGCCGATGAGACCGCCGATGGCGAGTGCCGCCTGTGGCCAGTAGCCCTCGGTCGAGCCGTTCAGGACGATGGTCGGCGCGATCTGGCTCAGTTGCTCGTAGGTCTGATCGGCGTCGCCGGCGAAGAACGTCACCTCCTCCCACACGATGATCAGGTCGGGGTCGCTCTCGGCGACGAACTCGAGGTTGAGCTCGAAGGGAGCGATCTGGGGCACCTCGTCGAGCAGCGGCACGATCGCAGGTGGAGGAGGGAAGGTCCCACTGACGAAGTAGGAGGTTCCGGCCACGGGCGTCACCCCGAGCGGCAGCAGGATCTCGAGCGCCGAGGCGCCGGCGAAGACCCGGTCAGGGTTCTTCGGCACCTCGGTCTCACCGAACAGGTGCTCGACGACGACGGTGTCTCCACGGTCCTCGATCACCTCCAGGAAGCGCGGGGGCTCGGCGTAGGCAGGGAACCCGTCGACCTGCTCGGTGAGCCCGAACTCGGTGTCGGTCCTCGGGGCGTCGGTGTCGGTCGCTTCGACCTCCTCGGAGGTCGTGACGGCCGAGTCGTCCGTCGTGCGGGTGGGATCGGGGTCGTTCGTTCGAGTCGCCTCGCCGGACCCGTCGTCCTCGCCGCCACACGCAGCGAGGGCGAGGCCCGTCGCGACGAGCATCGCTCCCATCCGACGTCGCTCGATCATGTCGCGCCCCTTCATCACGTCGTTGATCTGTTCGACGAGCGAGTCTGGAGAGGTCGAACGGGACACTTCCGGCCATCTTCCGTGCGCGATCGGCCAGGTCGAGCGAACATCGGCCAATCGGTGCTGGACCCGGGCGAACTGCCGAGGACTCCGGCCGAGTTCGTGCCGGAAGGCGCGTGTGAACGCTTCAGCCGACTCGTACCCGACGCATCGAGCCACGGAGGCGACCGGCCGGCCCTCGTCGAGCAGCCGGCGTGCGGTGTCGAGACGTGAGAGGAGACGCCACCGCCGGAACGTCAGTCCGGTCTCCTCGAGGAAGATCCGACGCAGCGTCCGCTCGCTCGTGCCGACCTCGTGCGCCCAGTCGGCGAGGTCCCAGCTGCTCGACGGGTCGGACCCGAGGCGCTCGGCCACGGCCCGACCGCGAGGGTCGAGCGGCAGAGGTGGCATGGCAGAGGTCGTCGCGAACGCGTCGAGCAACTCCTCGACGGCCAGGGACGCCAGCTCGGTGGCACGCTCGCCGCGCACCGCCTCCAGACGTTCGAGGAGCGGGGCGGCCAGGCACCCGTCGAACGCGACATGACGACGCCAACCGATCGGACAGCTCTCGCTCTCGAAACGAGCGACCCACAGGTCGGTCGATCGGCCACCCGGGTGCGCTGCGCCTGCGGGGGTCCACCTCGCCTGCTGCCGTCCACCGGCTGGTCGAGGTCGGCTCGCCTGCTCGACGTCCGGCCAGGTGAGACGGTGGCAGGTCGCGTCGACCAGGGCCTGCTCGCGAGATCCCGCGCTCGCCCGGATGCGGTCGACGCTCCGAATGATCGGGCCAGCGGTCGAGCGGATCTGCACCACGGCGATCCTACGGCGATCAGTCGGTACCCCTCACAGCGTGAAGTCGGTCGCCCTCTCGGCCCTGATCGGCGAGGACGTCGACCGTTCGTGTCGACGAGGACGGTGGCCGGCTGCGTGCCCCGCGCTCGGGGGTCGGGAGCGCGCTCCGGATGAGCAGTACGGTGTCGTCCGTGGATGAGCGACTCGTACCCGACGCACACGTCGAAGTCGCCGTCGACACGTTGGCGTTGCTCGCCAGCGCCTCGCGCCTTCGCATCGTTCATGCCCTGCTGCACGAGAGCCCCTTGGCGGTGAGCGAACTCGCCGAGCTCGGTGATCTGAGCTTGTCCGCCACCTCCCAGCATCTCAATCGGATGCGGCGGGCCGGGGTGCTCAAGGCGACCAAGGACGGCGTCAACGTGCTCTACGAGCTCGCCGATGAGCACTTCGCCCGTGTCGCCGATGCGGCCTTCTGGTACGCCCAGCACATGGTCGACCCGGATCACCACCATCTCCCTCACGATCCGAGCGCCCGGGTCTGAGACCGGCCCCGCGGGTTGATACGGTCAAAGCTCGCCGGGGAGTGGAGTCGCTCGTGGGTTCAGGGTTCGCCGTGGAGCGTGTGCCCGTCGGGGGCACCGACCTGGAGGTCACGACGCTGACGTTCGGCTCGGCGCCGTTGGCCAGCGTCTTCTGGGGGAACGACGAACGGACCGCCGTCGCCACCGTGCAGGCCGCCCGTGATGAGGGGATCCGGCTCTTCGACACCGCGCCCTTCTACGGCCTGGGTGAGGCGGAGGAGCGCGTCGGCGTCGGACTGTCCGGAGCGGAGGTCGGCGACGCCTTGGTGGCGACCAAGGTTGGCCGGACGGTGACGGGATCAGGCCCCGAGCGTGACGTCGTCTTCGACTACTCCCCCGATGGGGTGCGACGGCAGCTCGACGCGAGCCGGCAGCGGCTCGGGCGTGATCGCCTCGACATCGTGCACGTCCACGACCCCGAGGAGCACCTCGACGAGGCCATCGGCAGCTGCCTGCCGACCCTCTCGGCGCTGCGTGCGGCCGGTGAGATCGGGGCCGTGTCGGTCGGGACCAACCACTGTTCGACGGTGCTCCGCTTCCTCGACGACGGCGATCCCGACCTGGTCATGCTGGCGGGCCGGTTGACCCTGCTCGACCGGTCCGCCCTCGTGGAGGTCGTCCCGGCGTGCGCGCGTCGGGGCGTGCCCCTGTTCGCCGCCGGGGTCTTCAACAGCGGCGTGCTGGCCGACCCGTCACCAGGCCGATGGTTCGACTACGCCCCGGCGGACGAGGCGGTGCTCGCCCGGGCGCGGACGATGCAGCGGATCTGCGCCGAGGCGGGTGTCCCACTCCGCGCGGTCGCGATGGCGTTTCCCCTGCGCTTCGAACCCGTCGCCACCGTGGTCGTGGGCATGGCCGGCCCCGGGGAGGTCACCGAGAACCTCGCGCTGATGGAGCTCGAGATCCCGGACGACCTGTGGGCGGAGCTCGGCGTCGAGTGAGGCCGGAGTCAGGTCGGCGGGCCGAAACTCGGCGTTCACGACCTCGCAACTCACCGGGAGATCGTGTTTCCTAGGTTTGGCCACATCAAAGTTCCCGGCCAGGGAGCTGATGTCGCCCGGGGGGCCTGACATGTCCGAAGAACTCTCGCTCTCGCGTCGCCGCTTCCTCGGGGGTGCGGCCGCCGGTCTCGGTGTGCTCGTCGGTGGGTCGACACTGCTCGCGGCGTGCGGTGACTCCGACGACTCGTCCTCGGACGAGGAGGGATCCGGCAGCGGCGACGGGCCGCTGACGACGGTGAACTTCCAGCTCAGCTGGCTCGACTCGGTGCAGTTCGGCGGCTCCTACATCGCTGCGGAGCGGGGCTACTACGAGGCCAACGGGCTCGACGTCACCCTCACGCCGGGGGGCCCGAACGCTCCGGTCGACCCGCCGGTGATCGCCGGCCAGGCGGTGATGGGCATCTCCGCCGCCGACTTCGCCGGCCGGTCCGCTGCCGAGGGTGCCCCGTTCAAGATCGTCGGCGTCGCCATGCAGAAGAACCCGTTCGTGATCGCCTCGCTCACCGAGAACCCGGTGAACGTCCCCGCCGACATGGAGGGCAAGCGGCTCGGCATGGCGGCGATCAACCAGCCGGTGCTCGACGCGCTCGCAGCGTTCAACGGCTTCGATGCGAGCGCGGTCGAGGTCATCCCGACGCAGTACGACCCCGCGCCGCTGGTCAACGGTGAGGTCGAGTGCCTCCTGTGCTGGCTCACCGACCTCCCCGTGGCCATGACCACGAACGGTGTCGACAACACGACGATGCTGCTCGCCGACTACGGCTACACGGTCCACAGCCAGACCTACATCGTCACCGAGGACACCCTCGAGAACGACCGTGAGACGGCGCTGGCGCTCCTCCGGGGTGAGATCCTCGGCTGGCAGGAGTACCGGTCCGACACCGACGCCGCCGCGCAGCTCACGGTCGATCGGTTCCCCGATCTCGGACTCGACCTGGCGGCCCAGGAGCTCCAGGCATCGGAGCAGCTGAAGCTGATGTTCAGCGACGACACCGACGAGAACGGGTTCCTGTGGTTCACCGACGAGTCGGTCGAGAACAACGTGTCGACCCTCGCCCAGCTCGGCGTCGAGGTGACGCCGGATCTGTGGGACCGCTCGCTGCTCGAGGAGATCTTCGCCGACGGCCCGACGATCTGACCCGGTGTCCGACCGAGCCGTGTCAACGCGGGGCGCACCGATCGACTTCGCCGGCGTGGAGCGAACCTTCACCCTCGGTGCTCACCGCGTCCGTGCGCTCGAGCGCTTCGATCTGCACATCCCCGCCGGCGGCTTCAGCGCGCTGGTCGGTCCGTCCGGATGTGGCAAGTCGACGGTGCTGCGCCTCGCGGCTGCGCTCGACCAGCCGACGGCGGGGAGCATCGACATGGGCGGCCAGACACCGGACGACCTGCGACGCAACCAGCGCATCGGCGTCGCCTTCCAGGACCCGTCCCTGCTGCCCTGGAGGAGCGTCTCGGCCAACATCCGGTTGGCCCTGCAGCTCGTCGGGCGGGGCAAGGACCACGATGCCGTCGCCGATCTGGTCCGGCTCGTCGGACTGGAGGGCTTCGAGAAGGCTCGACCGGCGCAGCTGTCGGGCGGCATGCGCCAACGCGTCGCGATCGCACGGGCGCTGGTGACCGAGCCCGACCTCCTGCTGCTCGATGAGCCGTTCGGGGCGCTGGACGCGTTGACCCGCCAACAGCTCAACGACGAGCTGCAGCAGATCTGGACCGCTCGAGGTACCACGACCCTGCTCGTCACGCACTCGATCCCTGAAGCGGTCTACCTCGCCGATGAGGTCGTCGTGATGTCACCCCGCCCGGGCACGGTCGTCTCTCGCCACCACATCTCGTTCGAGCGGCCCCGCACCGAGGCGCTGCTCCTCACCGAGCCGTTCCACCGGGCGGTCGACGAGGTGTCATCGAGCTTGCACCGGGCCGAGGGGCAGGTCGTCCGTCAGGCCGCGCCGTCGCACCGATGAGCGCGGCCACGATCGCCGCACGACCCAGGCTGCCACCGCGTCGGACCATGCCGGACGGCGTCCGCAGCCTCATCGTCGTGGTCGTCACGGTCGGCGTCTGGGAGGTGGTCGCCCGGACGGTCTTCAGCGGCTCGTTCGTGCTGTCGCCTCCGTCGTCGGTGCTGGGCTCGATCTACGACGAACGGAGCCTCTACGCACGCAACCTCCGCCACACCATCGCGAACGCCGGCTGGGGGTTCCTCTGGGGCAACCTGGTGGCGATCGCCCTGGCGGCCGTCGCCACGCTCGTCCCCGCCGTGCGGCGCACCATCGGTGCGATCTCGCTCACGACCTTCTGCCTCCCGCTCATCGCCCTGGCGCCGATCCTGCGGGTCGTACTCGGTCCCGGCGAGAGCACGCCGATCGCCCTCGCCGCCCTGTCGGTGTTCTTCACGACCTTCATCGCTGCGCTGCTCGGTCTCGACTCCGCTCCCGGCGGCGCGTTGGAGGTCGTTCGGTCGTACGGGCGAGGACGGTACGCGGCGTTCGTGTTCGTCCGGCTGCGAGCGTCGGTCCCGGCGCTGTTCGCCGGTCTGCAGATCGCCGCTCCGGCGGCGTTCCTCGGCGCCCTCGTCGGCGAGTTCACCGGCTCGAGCCGCGGATTCGGGATCCTCACGATCCAGGCGTTGCGCACCTTGGAGACCGACCGGGTCTGGGCCGTCGCCGTCCTCTCGACGCTGGTGTCGTCGGGCGCCTACCTGCTCGTCGGCTTCCTCGGGCGGAAGCTGTGCCCCTGGGCGGCGGCGGTCGACGTCACCGCTGCGCCGACCGATCCGCCGGTGCGCGGGGCAGCGCGCCGCCTGGCGGCACTGGCCGCACCGGTCGCTGCGGTCCTGGTGCTCTGGGTCGCCTTCCTCGTCGTGTTCGACGTGAACACCTTCTTCGCCAAGACGCCGGTGGACGTGTGGTCGGACGTCGTGACCGGCCCCGACGCAGCCGAGATGCGTTCCACGGTGCTGCCCCCGCTGTGGTCGACGATCTGGACGACGTCGCTCGGCTTCGTCGCGGGGATCACGGCGGCCGTGGCGTCGGCAGCGGTCTTCATCCTGGCGCCGTGGCTGGAGCGTGCGCTCATGCCCGTCGCCGTTGCGCTGCGGGCGATCCCGATCGTCGCCACGACGCCCGTGATCATCCTGGCCCTCGGTCGAGGCGTGGTCGCAACGGTCGCGATCGTCGGGGTGATGTCGTTCTTCCCGACCCTCGTCAACTGCGTGGCCGCGATGCGGCGGACGCCGGAGGGCATCCTCGACGTCCTCCGGTCCTACGACGCTCCGTCGGTGGCGACGGTGTGGATCGCCCACCTGCCGACGGCGGTACCGGCGCTGTTGGCCTCGGCCCGCATCGCCGTGCCCACGTCGCTGCTCGGCGCGACCGTCGCCGAGTGGCTGGCCACCGGCAAGGGCATGGGGAACCTCATGACCGTCGCGGCGAACACGGCCCGCTACGACGTCCTCTGGGTCTCGGTGGTGTTGCTGACCCTCGTCGCGGCAGGCGGCTACCTCGCCGTCGCATCGTTCGAGCGCCAGGTCCTGGCCCGCATGCAGCCCGGGAGGTCCTGATGTCGCTCACGAGTCGAGACGTCACCGCTCGTTACGACGAGCTCGCCGAGCTCGTCGTCGATGTCGAGCGACGGGGCCCCGGAGATGTCGCGCTCGTCGCCGAGGCGGCGACGCTGGTCGCGCACGAGGCCCGCCTCCTCGATGCCCGACGGTACGACGAGTGGCTGGCCGGGTGGTCCGACGACGCCGTGCTGTGGGTTCCGATGGTCCCGACCCACCCCGCTGCCGACCAGTCGCTGCTGCTCGACGACCGACGTCGGCTCGCAGAGCGCGTGCGCTGGCGCGCCGAGCCATCCGCCTGGGGGCAACAGCCACCATCGCGGACGACGCGCGTCGTCGGCAGCGTCGAGGCCTGGCGCTCGGGCGACCGGGTGATCGTCCGCTCCGGCCTGGTGCTCCACGAGCACCGACGAGCGCGGGCCCAGTTGCTGGTCGGCCATCAGATCCACGAGTTCGTCGACGAGGCCAGCCGATGCCGAACCAAGATCCTCCTGCTCCCCCAGCTGTCGCTCGGGATCCGGAACCCGAGCTTCCTGCTGTGAGGAGCGGCGACGCCGGGAGCGAGCCATGACCGCCGACCACCTGACCCCCGAGGCGCTGCACCGCCTCGTCGAGCCACACCGGGTCCATCGCCGCATCTACACCGATCCCGAGATCTTCGAGCTCGAGCAGACACGGGTCTTCGCGGCGTCGTGGTCCTATGTCGCGCACGAGAGCGAGATCCCGGCGCCCGGTGACTTCACCACCACGAAGGTCGGTGGTCGACCGGTGGTGGTGACCCGCGACGGCGACGGCGCCGTGCACGCGCTCCTCAACCGCTGCTCGCATCGTGGGGCGCTCTTCACGATCGAGTCGAGCGGGTGCGCGAAGCGCTTCACCTGCCCGTATCACGGCTGGTCGTTCGCCAACGACGGCCGACTCGTGTCGCTCCCCTTCCCGCAGAACCACCCGGTGCAGGACGGCGACCGCTCGCAGTTCGACCTCGGACGGCTCGCGGTGGCCGAGTACCGGGGCTTCGTCTTCGCCACCCTCCACCCCGACCCCGAGCCGTTGGAGGAGTGGCTGGGGCCGGCGACCGAGCCCTTCGACCACATCGTCGACCGGCACCCGGGAGGCCGGCTCCGCGTGCTCCCCTCGCCGCAGCAGCTGGAGTTCGACGGGAACTGGAAGCTGGCCTGGGACAACGCCGCCGACGGCCTGCACGCCACGTTCGCCCACCGCTCGTACAACGTGCTCGGCAGCGACGCCGACATCGACACCGTCCTCGCCCGCGATCCCGGGCGCACCCCGATGGTCGCCAAGGCGCTCGGCCACGGCCACATGGTCGTCGACCAGCGGCCCGGGATCCCGGACGGACCGTGGTCGACGATGCGGGCCGTTCCGTTCCGAGAGCCGCTGGAGGAGGAGCTCGTGGCGTCGGGGGCCGGTGGCGACCTCGATCTGGCCACCGGCTCGATGGTCAACCTGTCGCTGTTCCCGAACCTGATCTTCGTCGGCAACCAGCTCCTCGTGGTCGAGCCGATCGCCGTGGATCGCACCCGCTTGTCGGCCCACCTCGTCCTCGCGCCGGATGCCCCGGCGGAGATCGACCTGCTCCGCCTCCGCGTCGACGAGGACTTCATCAGCTTCGGCACCCCGGACGACCTCGACATGTTCGAACGGGTGCAGCAGGGGCTCGCCATCCCCGAGATGGAGTGGATCGACGTCAGCCGCGGACTCCGGGACGGCCCCGACGTGCCCGCCGCCGACGGGGTGGTCACCGGACCGATCACCTCGGAGGCGCCCCAGCGCGGCTACCTCGCCCGGTACCGCGACCTGCTCACCACGGAGGTGATCACCCGTGTCCGTTGACCGAACGGTCCGACTGGCCCAGGAGGGCTTCGTCGTCGCCGAGGGCGTGCTCGACGGCGACTGGTGCACCCGGCTGCACGAGGCGATCGAGCGGTGCCGGGCCGCTCCCAGTGAGCACTACGCCGTGCTGTCCGCGCCGGGTTCGGCCCGAGTCGACAGCGACCTGTTCCGGTGGTTCGACGAACCCGCCATCGAGGAGCTCGTGATGGCATCGCCCCTCCCGGTCCTGGCTGCAGAGCTCCTCGACCGCGACGAGGTCGTGCTCATCGAGGACCAGTGGTTCTGCTCCGAACCGGGTGCGAGCACGCCGAGTCCGTGGCACCAGGACGACCCGTACTACAACCTCGATCGTTCGTTCCTGACGATCTGGATCACCCTCGACGACGTGATGGCCGACGTCGCGCTACGGGTCGTGCCCGGCTCACACTCGACGGGCGAGATCTACTCGCCGGTCGAGTTCTCCGCGACCAGCTCGACGATCGGGGCGGCGACGGAGACCACCACCGTGCCCGACATCGACGCCGACCCCGACGCGTTCGGGGTGACCTCCTGGGAGCTGCGAGCCGGCGACGCCATCGCCATCGACTCCCGGCTCCTGCACGCCACCGGTGCGGGGGTCATCGCCGATCGTCCGTTCCGCCGGATCTCGACGCGGTGGGCCGAGCCCGAGACCCGCTACCTCGACCGAGGGCCCCAGGTGGCCAACTTCTGGCACCTCCTGCCCCACGGACTCGAATCGGGAGACCCCGTCGCTGGTGAGGTGTTCCCCTTGCTCGCACCGACGAGCTGACGAGGGCTCGGATGCAGGGCTCAGGTCTCGGCGACCGAGACGTGCACGAACCGCGTGGTCGATCGCCCGAGGTGGCGCCAGCGGTGGCGGACGGGGGTGGAGTAGATGATCGTGTCACCGGCCGCGAGCTCGCGGGTGACGACCGTGGACTCGCTCTCCTCCAGGTCGACGGCGAGCCGTCCGACCTTGACGTGGATCATCTCGCGTCCGTCGGAGCTGAAGAAGCCGCCGAGGTCGGCGCCGGCGGGGACCTCGTACTCGGCGGCGCTGAACGGTTCGCCCAGTCCGGTGAGCTGACGACGCGTCGCGCTGTCGGAGGCGTCGGTGACCGGGTAGCGCGGTCCCTGGTCGCTCGCAGTGACCACGACGCTCGCCGACACGGGCCCGGCGAGCAGCCGCTCGGGGGTGGTGTTCAGTGCCCGTGCGATGGAGAACAGCGAGATCAGGCTCGGCGCCGCGAACGACGTCTCGACCTGGCTGAGGAACGGCACGGACAGGCCGGTCGCATCAGAGAGCTTGCTGAGCGTCAGACCGAGCTGGGTGCGCCGAGCGCGCATGGCGGCACCGAGATCCGCCAGGGCGGTGACGTCATCATCGTCTATCTCGGCTCGCGAGGAGGCGCCGCTGCCCATCGGGGGAGACTCTAACGGTGACCGATCGCGGGGAGGTCGCCGATGGGGTCGTCTGAGGTCGTCGCCGATGTCGCGGTCGTCGGCGGCGGGCACAACGGTCTGGTCTGCGCCGCGTACCTCGCCCGAGCCGGTCTCGACGTCGTCGTCGTCGAGCAGAACGAGCGGTGCGGCGGGGCGCTGTTCAGCTCGACCGTCGACGGCGTGACGCTCGAACACGGCGGGGTCGAGCACACGACGATCGTCGCGAGCGACATCGTGTCGGAGCTCGACCTCGCCGGACACGGGCTCGAGTACCGCTACCGGACCGTCGGGGCCCTCCACCGCTTCGGCGACGGTGTCCAGCTGCTGATCGCGGAGACGGTCGACGAGACGGCCGCGTCGATCGCGGAGCTCGACGTCGACGACGCCGAGGCCTGGCGTTCGCTCGCCGACGAGGCCACACGGATGATGGCGCTGCTCGGTGCGGTGTCCTCGGGGCGTCCGCCGACGATGGCGACGTTGCGCCGGGCCGCCTGGCTGCTGGGCGCTGCGGACCGGGCGCTGTTGGACCTGGCGACCTCCTCGGTGCTCGACCTTGCCGCGTCGCGGTTCGCCGATCCCCACGTCCGTGCGATGGCGATCAGTCGTGCCGGGTTCTCCGGGCTGCCGGCCTGGGCGCCGGGCACCGGGGCGGTTTTCGCCCTCACCCCGGCCGGGCACGGTCGCCGGTACGGCCGGCCGGTCGGTGGGTCGAGCGCGCTCGTCGACGCGCTGGAGCGCTGCGCGACGGCCGCCGGCGTACGGATCATCACCGCCACGTCGGTGCGCTCGTTGCAGCGCGACGACCAGCGATGGACGCTCACCACCACGGGCGCGGTCGGTCGCGTCCAGGCCACACGGGTCGTCTCGGCCATCCCGCCCCAGGTGACGATGCTCGAGCTCGTGCCCCGCCCCATGGTGCCCCGTCGCCTCCGACGGCGTCTGGCCGGCATCGAGGTCAACGTGGGCAACCTGAGCCAGTTCACGCTGGCATCCCGACTCGTCCGACCTCCCGACCTCGGCGTGCTGGGCCGACACGTCGACGCGGCTGCGTCCATGCTCTGGCTTCTGGCCGCTCCGGAGGACGCGACCGCGAGCCACGGCGCTGCCGCCGTCGGCGCGTTGGCCCCTCGACCGAGCCTCGTGGCGACGTTCCCGTCGCTCACCGATCCGTCCAGCGCCGATGGTTCGGCCGCGAGCCTGTGGATCAACGGCTTCCTGGCCCGCCGGCTCGCTGGCGGCCGGGAGTGGACGTCGGCGGACGAGGCCGTGGCGGCGGAACGGATCTGGGCGACGATGCAGGCCTGCCTGCCCGGTGTCCGCGACCTCGTCGATCACGAGGTCTTCACGTCACCGGGCTCGCTGGCGGCGCGCACCGGTGCCGAGGACCCCGGGTCACACGTCGCCGGCACGCTCGGTCAGCTCCTGGGCGCACGACCCGCGAGGGGCATGGCCCGGCATCGCAGCGGCATCGAGGGGCTCTATCTCACCGGCGCGGGCACCAACCCCGGGCCCAGCATCAGCGGCCTGCCCGGCCGCGCCTGTGCCCGGGCCCTGCTCGACGACCTCGGCGTCGACGGGCCTGCCGGGCGCATCCGTCGGCTGGCCGACGAGCTCGGCATCGAGGTCCGACGAGCCCGCTCGCTGCTGGAGCTCACGAGGTCGGGCTGACCCTCGTCGTCAGCCCGTGCTCGCGGCCGAGCGCACGTGGAGCGCGACGAGGTCGGCGAGCACCCGCCGCATCTCGACGGTGTTGCGATCGGCGCGGGTGTGGACCTCGGCCTGCAGGTCGATCGGCGTGGCGGTGGTGGTGAAGCGCTCCAGCATCGCCTTGTCCTCGGCGCCCACCGCCATCTGGAAGCTGACCGCTTCCTCGACCGTGGTCCGACCGTCGGCGATGTCGTTGCGCAGGTCGAACACGTAGAGCCGGGTGGTGTCGCGATCGACCGGTTGGTGGAAGAAGCAGATCGTCAACACGACGTCCTCGGCGAGGTACTCGATGCGCAGCCGCAACGAGAACGGCGCCTCGTAGACGAAGGTGTCGCGGCGGTTCGCGACCGTGTAGTCCGCCGTCCCTCCGGAGTCGGCGAGCAGCTTGGTCGAGTGTTCGAAGGAGCACACGAAGCTCCAGCCGTCGCGCTCCACCGTGTAGGTCGGCACCTCGTGCGCATCGGGATCACCGAAGGTCTCGGCGTGCAGCATCGCCAGGTGGCCCTGGTCGAGGAAGTTCTCGGTGAGCTGACCGGCGCCGGCCCGCCATTGCTGGTCGGGCAGCGGCGCGACCACGAACTCCGGGTCGTCCCACTCGGGCACGTCGATGATCCCCGTGACGGGGGGCTCGGGGGCCAGCCACACCAGGCCGTAGCGCTCCTCGATCGCCGCCGGCGTCACCGCGGTCGCCTTCGGCGGGATGGCGGCATCCGGCCCGAGCGCCGGGATGTGGACGCACCGACCGTCGGGCTCGAACCGGTACCCGTGGTAGGGGCACTCGATGGTGCCGTCGACGACCGCTCCGGCGCTCAGTGGGGCGAGGCGGTGAGGGCAGCGATCGACCATCGCGACGATCTCTCCGTCGATGCGGGCGACCGCCCAGTCGACGCCCAGCAGACGGGTGCCGATCACCTGGCCGTCCGCGACATCGGAGCTGCGGCACACCGGGTGGAGCGCCCGCCGCAAGGCAGGATGCTCGTTGTCGATGGTCGACGTGGCGACCGGCTCGGGGACGGCGCGGCTCATGGCGACCGTGTCCCTTCGGCGTCCTGCATCGGCTCGCTCACTCGGCGCCTGAGCCGGCGGCGGTGCGGCCCGACTCGTGCTCGGGGAACATCTCGACGTAGGTGTCTCCCTCGACGTACGGGAAGTCGGCGAGGCGGGCCTCGTCGATCTCGATGCCGAGGCCGGGGCCCTCGGGTGCCCGGATCGTGCCGCCGTCGAGGTCGGCCAGGGCGAGCCCGGGGTTGTTCCCCAGGTCGGTCAGCATCGGCTGGTCCTCTTCGATGTCGAACTCGAAGAGCCGCACCCGAGCGGCCGTGGCCCAGTGCAGGTTGGCTGCGAGGCCGACCACGGTCGGCCCGCCGACGTGGGGGATCACCTCGATCCCGTGGCGCTCGGCGATGGCCGCGATCTCGAGGCTGGCCAGGATGCCCCCGGTGAGCGTGGCGTCCGGCTCGAAGACACGGGCAGCGTCTCGGGCGGCCAGCTCGGCGTACATCCGCGGCGTGTAGACCCGCTCGCCGACGGCGATCCGGACCGGTGAGGCGTGCTGGAGGCGCTCCAGGCCCTCGATCCGGTACTGCGGGATGGGCTCCTCGAAGAAGTGGATGTCGTAGGGCGCGATCCGCCGGCTGAGCTCCAGTGCGGTGTCGGCGTCGTGGAACCAGTAGGAGTCGACACCCAGGAGTCGGTCGGGACCGATGTGCTCGCGCACCGTCCGGACGACCTCGACGTCGTCGTCGAGCTCGCGGCCGAGGCGGACCTTGACCCCCTTGAAGCCGAGCTCGAGGCAGTGGTCGAAGTAGTGGGCGTGCCAGTCGGCCGGCTGCTCGAACATCGTCGTGCCCGTGCCGTAGAGGTCGATCGCCGCGGCGCCGGCGCCGAGCAGTTGGTGGACCGGTGCGTCGAGGGCCTTGCCGAGGAGGTCCCAGAGCGCGATCTCGATGGCGCCGATGGTCTGGCTGCTCAGCCCGTCCCACCCGAGGTACCCGTCGAGCGCGACCTTCAGGTCGGCGACCCGGTCCCGGATGGCCATCGGGTCGCGGCCCACGAGGTGGCGAGCACAGACGTCGTCGACGACGGCCCGGAACACGGTCGGGTAGGAGTGGCCCCAGTTGGTCGAGGCCTCACCCCACCCGACCGTCCCGTCGTCGGTCTCGACGCGGACGAGGGCCCAGCTCCGCTGCATCTCCGGGTTGAGGATGCGGTGACCGGTGAGGACGGCCCGTACGCTCCGGATCTCCATGGCATTCCTCGTCCGCTCGACGACCGATCACCCACATTGATAGCACTGGGCCCATCTCCCAACGGCTCCTGGACGTCAGGACGACTCGAGTGTGCAGAACGATAGCTCACAGTGATGGACGGAGATCGATCGGCCCGATGACGCCGGGAGCCAGCCGTGGGTGACGATCCCATCCGCTCCGGCATCGGTCGCGCCGTCCGCGCCGCCCGCACCGACGCCGGCCTCTCGATGCGAGCGCTCGCGGATGCCTGCGCGGTGAGCCAACCGTTCATCAGCGCGATCGAGCACGGCCAGTCGACCCCGTCGATCGCCACGCTCTACCGGCTCGCGGGGGTGCTCGGCGTCGAGCCGTCGTCGCTGCTCCCGGTGCGAGAGGCCGACGAGATCAGCGTGATCCGCGCCGACGAGGGGGAGCGGGTGCCGTCGAGCGACCGGCCCGGCTCCGCGGTCGGTCGCGTCGTCCTGAGCGACGAGCGGCGCCACCTCGAGGTGTACGACTACGTCGTCGAGCCCGACGATGACCTCGAGGTCTGGTACGAGCATCCCGGCGAGGTCGTGCTGTTGCTCCGGGCCGGCACGCTGATCGTCGATCTGCGCGGCCACGAGTCCGTCGAGCTCCACGCCGGCGACTGCCTCGTGCATCCCGGATCGATCGCCCATCGCTGGACCCTCGGAGGCGACGCTCCGGTCCACATCTTCCTGGTCATCACCCGGCAGGGCACCTGATCGCTCGGGTCGCGATCGACCTCGCCCACGACGTCCCCTCGGGTCGGCGTCCGATTCGTGGGTGTCGGCCGGTCAGCCCCCTCGGGTCGGCGTCCGATTCGTGGCGGTGTCGGCCGGTCGGTGAGCTCGGGTCGGCGTCCGATTCGTGGGTGTCGGCCGGTCAGCCCCCTCGGGTCGGCGTCCGATTCGTGGCGGTGTCGGCCGGTCAGTGAGCTCGTCGGAGCCGTGCTGCGTCGTCATCGCTGCGGGTGCGTTCGCCGTTGAGCATGGTGCCGATGAAGCTGTACCTCACCCAGGAGCGGTAGGACGCGAGGAGCGGCGGGACGACGGCGACGCACACGAGCACGAAGCCGACGAGTGGCGGGAGGTCGAGGGCGGCGACGATGCCCTGGGCGACGAAGATCAGCGGGAGGTGCATGAGGTACATCCAGTAGGACGCGTCGGACAGCCACCGCACGCGGAAGCTCTGCGCTGACAGGAACCGCCGGAAGGCTCCGAGCAGGCCGAAGCTGATCGTCCAGGCGAAGGCCACCTGCAGGATGACCGAGGGCGTCCGATGATCGTCCATGAGCAGCTGACCGGCCGGGTAGAGCACGAGCGAGCCGAGAGCGAGCTGTGCCGGCCACCATCGCCCGACGGCGTCGATCAGTGGCACGTCGGCTGAGGTGTGTCGGTCGTGGGCCAGTGCACCGAACGCGAAGAAGCACGCGTAGTAGGCCAGGACCGCGAGGTCGGGGACGAGCGTCTCGGAGGTGTCGGGGCCGAAGACCTCCCCGTCCATGGCGACCGCGGGAAGCACCGCCAGGATCGGGACGCCGACCAGCGCGGCGGTCACGACACCGGACGCAACCGGGCGGTCCCGCCCTCGACGCCGGGCGAGGCGTTCGACCAGCTTCGCGACGACGGAGAAGCCGGCGACCAGCCAGAGCAGGAACCACAGGAACCAGAGGTGGCCGAGGCCGAACTCGCCCTCCTCGTCCTCGGCGTCGGTCCTGCCCTCCGCTTCCTCGACGTCGGTCCCGACCGCGTCGGCAGCGACACCGTCGGGGTCGTCGCCGTACGCGCCCTCGACGTCGGCCAGGGTGGGGTCCTCGCCGCTGATGACGTAGCCCAGGATGATGCCGCCGAACAGGAGCGGGAGGACGACCGCCAGACCCGCGAGCAAGGGCAGGCCGATGCGTCGGAGCCGGTGATCGATGAGCGGTCGCAGGCCCCGGCGACGCCACAGCATGGTGGTGAAGTACCCGCTCAGCACGAAGAAGAGCGGCATGCGGAACCCGTGGATGAACTCGAAGAGCCCGAAGAGGAAGCCGGCGCCGGGGTCACCGTCGGTCCAGTACGGCACGAACGGGAGCGCCGCGTGCAGCGCGATGCCCAGTGACATGGCGAACCCGCGAACGGCGTCGAGATCGTGACGCCGCGGCGTCGGTGGTGGCGGTGTGGGCCGAGCGATCTCGGCCGGTTCGTAGCGTCGGGCGTCGGTCGAGGGCGGTGGTGGGCCGGCGTCATCGACCGGCTCCGGTGGGTTCGGCGGCTCGGTCACGCGAGGCGGTCCCGGTGGACGACCCGGGTCTGGCCGAACCGGTCGTGGACGCTGCGCCGCTCGTCGTCGGCGGCGACGAACCGGACGTTCATCAGGTTGAGGACGCCGGCCAGGAGTCCGCCGAGTCCTGGCACGGCCGCGACCATCGTGGGGAGCGTCCGGACGAAGGCGGGACCCACTCCGGGTGGGCTCGTCACACCGTCGGCGAGGGTGACGCGCAGACCGAGCAGCAGCTTGCCCGGCGTTCCACCGAACCGTGCGGTCATCACGATGGTGAGGACGTAGAACGCCAGTGGCACGACCACGAGCCCGACGAAGACATCGGCGACCACCGCGAACAGCACGACGGCGGCGATGGTGAGCCCGATGTCGATGAGCGAGGCGCCGATCCTCGGCCTGAGCGCGGCGAAGCGCGAGGGATCGACGGGCTCGGGCGGTTCGAGGCCGTCGGGGAGCGGCTCGGCCTCACCGACCCAGCGGACGCCGTCCCAGTAGCGCACGGTGCCGACGGGATCTCCCTCGGCGTGGTAGTAGCCCGAGGGCCGCACTTCGGTCATCACCTGCTCCTTGGTTCCGACCGTTCCTACGCACGACGCCGTCGGTCCATTCGCGAGATGTCGGTGGTCAGCTCCCCTCGGTCCCCTCGGCGTCGATCTCGTCGAGGATCACCGCGGTGCCGTACGCGAGGAGCTCGGCCGAGCCCTTGGCGATGATCGATGTGGTGAAGCGCACCGCCACGATCGCGTCGGCGCCGAGCGACTCGGCCTCGGCGACCATCCGGTCGAGCGCCTGCTCCCGTGCCTCGGCGATCAGCTTGGTGTACTCCGAGACCTCACCTCCGACCACCTGACGGCCGACCGCCCTGAGGTCCTTGCCGACGTGGCGGGCGCGGATCGTGTTCCCTCGCACCAGGCCCAACGTGCGGACGATCCGCCGCTCCGCGACGGTCTCGGCAGAACAGACGATCATCGCTGGACCTCTCGATACGGATCAGCATCACGGACCTCCAGCCGGTCGAGGAGCGCGGCGACCGAGACGAGCGCGAAGGCGGCGACGAACACGACCGGGACGATCACGCCGAACCGCACGGGGACCTCGTCCACCGCGAGCTCCCAGACCAGGGCCACGACGACCGCCAGCAGCCCCAACACCGCCAACGCCAGCCCCGAGACGCCGAGCCACCGCGACCACGCCGAGCGGGGCGTCTCGTCCCACTGGAGGTCATCGGGCACCCGGAACGACGAGCCGTGCACGGCGTCGGCCAGCTCCTGCATGTCGGCGAGCTCGGCCCGGCACCGGGCGCAGTCCTCGACGTGCAGCCGTACCCGCTGCCGGTCGGCCTGGGTCAGCTCACCATCGAGGTAGCCGGTGAGCAGCGTCGTGTCGAAGTCGTGTTCGGTCATCGGTCGACACCTCCGACCTCGTCGGCGAGCAACGTCCTGAGCTTCTTGCGGGCGGCATGGAGTCGAGACATCACGGTGCCCTCGGGGATCGAGAGCACCTCTGCGATCTCTCGGTACGAGAGCTGGTGGTGATCGCGGAGCACGAAGATCTCGCGGTGGTCCTCCGACAACCGATCCACGCACCTCCAGATTCGCTCCTGCAATCGGGCCTGCTCACTCCGCACCGCAGGATCTGCGTCGCTGTCGATCGCCGCTGCCGGGCTCCGCCCGCGTTCGAGATGCTCGTCGAGCGACTCGTGTCGGCGAGTCGCACGCCGACGTGCCCGGTCCCGAACCAGGTTCCGGACGATCTGGTACAGCCAGGGCTCGATCCGTCGGCGCTCGTCGAAGGAGTCCAGGCTGCGGAAGAACCTCAGCACCGCGTCCTGAGCCACGTTGTGGGCGACGTCGGGGTTCCCGGTGAGCTGGAGTGCGAACACGTAGGCCTCGCTGCTGGTCCGGTGGCCGAGCGCCTCACGAGCCGGCGCGTCGCCGCGACGCGCAGACACCACGAGCTCGCCGTCCTGGAGCAGCTCCGACGCATCCACCACCGCCATGCTGGTCCCTACGCACGCGGCTCCCGAACATTCACCGAGCCGGTCGGTCCCGGACTGCGACGTGCTGCTCGCCCCGGCCACGAGCGCGAGGTCGCGCCGTGACTCGCCGGTGGCCGATGTCCGGCCCTACGAGCCGCCGGATGCCACGGCGTCGCCGAGGGTGTCGAGGGCGTCGATGGCGAGATCGTCGCTGTACCCGGCCACCGACGGGAGCACGTAGACGTTGCCGGCCTCGACGGCGGGAATCGACGCCCAGATGGGGCTGTCCAGGATGGCCGGCTCGTCGTCGTCGCCCTGGACGACGACGATGAGGTGGTCGGCCTCGAGCTCCGGCAGGACCTCGGCGGAGATCTCGATGTTCGCGTCGTCGTCGTTCAGGAGGTCGAAGCGATCCTCCAGCTCCGACGACGGGACGAGCTCGCAGTACTCGTAGAACCACTGCGTGTCCCCGGCAGGGATGAGATCGTCGGGAGTGGCGCCGTAGTAGCCGCCCACGCCGTGGATCTTGATGACGTCGCCCGAGATGGTCAACCTGGCGACGGTCTCGTCGCCGATCCGTTCCTGGGCCGGCGCGCAGGCGTCCCGGACCGCACGGTCGAAGCCGGCGAACGCATCCTCGACGTCGGATCCGAGCGCACCGCCGAGGTCGACGGAGGCCTGCCGCCAGAAGCTGTACATGTTGTCGTTGAAGACGATGGTCGGAGCGATCTGGCTGTACCGGTCGTAGGCGTCCTCGGGGTCGTCGGCGAAGACCACCGAGCTCCAGGTGAGGATCAGGTCGGGGTCGAGCGCAGCGATGCGCTCGTAGTTGGTCTCTCCCGCAGGAGCGATGTCGACGCCATCGAAGAGCTCGTCGGCGTTCGGGAGCTCGCGGAACTCACCCCAGTCGTCTGCGCCGACCAGCGGGAGGTCCAGGAGGAGCGAGGGTGCGAGGGTCGTCGCCTCTGCGTACACCCGGCTCGGGTCGCTCGGGATCTCGACCTGACCGAACTGGTGTCGCACGACGACGGTGTCGTCGCGCTCCTCCACCACCTCGAGCATGGTGGGCGGCGTCGAGAAGGCGGGATATCCGGGGATCTGGAACCCGCTTCCGGGATCGGCGACAGCCGAGGACTCGACCGTCGTCGTCGGCTCGTCGGCGGTGTCGTCGTCCGCCCCGCAGGCGACCGTCGCCACCACGGCGAGGACGCAGGCGGATGCGAGCCGACGGGAGCCGGCGCTCATTCGGTGGTCATGCCAGGGCCTGTTCATGTTGCCTGACGCTAGTCGAGGTATATTCCGGATGCACGTCGGGATATCCGTCGGCGGTCGACCTGGGTGCGGACGTATCGTGTGGGGCGTGGCCGCCCGACACCCGCGACGTCCCCGGGGCCGGCCGCCGACGCGGTCACGCCAGGAGATCGTCGATGCCGCGATCGAGGTCGGCATGCGCAACCTGTCGATGGCAGCCGTGGCCGCGCACCTGGGCGTTCCCGTGACGTCCCTGTACAGCTACGTCGACGGCATCGAGGACCTCGAACGAGCCGCCGCCGACGAGCTCCTCGGTCCGCTCCGCGTCACGGACGGTCCCGACCTCCCGGCGCGGGACGTCGCCATCCGCACCGGCCTGGCCCTCTACGAGTGCGTGGCCGCCAACGCCGGCCTCGCCGACCTCTACCTCACGAGTTGGTGGCGGGCCCTCCTCGCCTTCGAGGAAGCGTTCGCCAGCGCGCTCGCTCGGCGTGGTCTGCGTGAGGCCGAGGCGGTGTGGCTGACCGACGCCGTCGTCACGGCGACCATGGGGGCGATCATCCAGCACGAGGCGTGGCAGAGCGCCGCCGAGGTGCCCCACTCAGCCCGAGCAGATCAACGCACCACGAGGCGGGGCATGTCGGCCATCGGGCCGATCGACGGACTCCAGGCGATGACCTTCACCCTGCGCGTGCTCGTCGAGGGAACGCTCGCGGAGTTCGCCGCCGGCCGGCATCCCTGGGAGACCGCCGACCAACCGTCCTGAACGAGCGGTCAGAGCGGGTGTCGGAGCAGCCCGACGCGCAGTACCAGGACGACCGGCGTCCGCCGAACCAGCGCTACAGGCTCGGTCCGTCCCAGTCCAGGAACGGCCCGGGATCCTCGAATCCCTGCTCGGGTCCGAAGACGTGGAAGAGGTAGTTCTCCAGCTCGTAGATGATCTCGTAGTAGGCGTTGGCGAAGTTGCCGGTGGAGGGAACGATGTAGACGTTGCCGGCGGCGACGGCGTCGAGCTGGCTCCAGGCCGGGTCCGTTCGTTGCTCCGGAGCGAAGTACTCGTCGCTGCCCTCGAGCTGCCACTCGAGCAGGAGCGAGATGTGGGTCGGCTGTTCGAACAGGACGGCCTCGGTCGAGAACTCGGCGAACTCCTGGTCGGGCGTCTCGGGGTCGAAGACGCACGATCCGACGAGGTTCAGGTCGTCGAGCAGGACGCACCAGTCGCTGATGCTCGTCCATCCCAGGTAGGTGTCGGGCGATCCGCTCCACAGCTGCAGGAGGCGCACGTCCTCGACGCCGTCGATCTCGATGTCGGCGAGCTTCCCGGCGAAGTCCTCCCACCGAGCGATGGCCGCTTCGCCCTCGGCGACCCGGCCGGTGAGCGCGGCGAGGTCGGTGGTGAGCTGCTCGGCGTTCTCCGCGAGGTTGCCGGAGTCACCGATCACGTAGACGGGGGACAGGATCTCGAGCTGATCCAGATCGTTCTGGGCCGTCGCGAGGTTGATGACGATGAGGTCGGGCTCGGTGGTGGCGAGGTCCTCGACGCTGACGGGAGCGAAGGTGATGCCGTCGATGTTGTCGTCGCCGTAGTAGAACGCCGCTCGTTCGGGCTCGAAGAAGGTCGAGGACGGCACGAGTCCGAGGTCGGCGAGCACCAGCGAGCACCCCGAGTCGCGACACGCGATGCTCTCGGGGATCTCGTCCACGGTGACGGTCCGGCCGAGTCCGTCGACGACCGTCACCGGGCCGCTCGTCTCGGCCTCGGTGGTCGCCGGTGCCGATGCCGAGGTCTCGTCACCGGAGTCGCTCGTCTCGGCCTCGGTGGTCGCCGGTGCCGATGCCGAGGTCTCGTCGGCGGAGTCGCTCGTCTCGGCCTCGGTGGTCGCCGGTGCCGATGCCGAGGCCTCGTCGGCATCATCGCCGTCGTCGTCCCCGCACGCTGCGAGGAACAGCATCGAGGCCAGCAGGACTGCGACGAGACGGAGCAGTCGGCGGTACCGAGGGAGGGTGGATGTCATGGTGGCTCACTCCAGGTGTTGAGGGTGTGCTGGGCGGTCCGGCGGCGTCCCGGTGATCCGGGTCGACGGCCCGTTCGTGGTGGGATTCGCCGTGCTCCTCCGCGAGCTCGGCGACCCAGGGCCCGCGGGGACCGGCCCGGTGATCGGTGGCTGAGCGCACGCGAAGGCGCCGTGCGAGCGCGGTGGTTCGCTGCGACCGATTGCCATGGAGACGGATGGGACGGCTGTTCGTCGTGGACGGCGCCGTGGGGTCCTACAGGGTCGGGCCCTCCCACTCGACGAAGGGCCCGGGGTCCTCGAACCCTTGCTCCGGCCCGAAGACGTGGAAGAGGTAGTTCTCAAGCTCGTACATGATCTCGAAGAAGCCGTTGGCGAACTGACCGGTGGTGGGAGCGACGTAGACGTTGCCGGCGGCGACGGCGTCGAGCTGGCTCCAGGCGGGATCCTGTCGCTCGTGGGGCAGGACGTACCCGTCGCTGCCCTCGAGCTGCCACTCGAGGACGTAGGAGATGTGGGTCGGCTGCGCAGCGAGGACGGCCTCGGGTGAGAACTCGGTGAACTGCTGGTCCGGCGTGTCGGGCTCGAACAGGCACTCCCCGACGAGGTTCAGATCGGTCAGCAGACCGCTCCAGTCGCTGATGTTGGTCCATCCGTGGTAGGCATCCGGCGCTCCACCCCAGAGCTGGAGGAGGCGGACGTCCTCGACGCCGTCGATCTCCATGTGGGCGAGCTTCGCCACGAATGCCTCCCATCGCTCGATGACCTGCTCGGCCTCGGCGACACGGCCGGTCAGCGCCGCGATGTCGGTCGCCAGCTTCCTGGCGTTCGCCTCGAGGCTGCCGGTCGCGATGGCGTAGACGGGGAACCGCGCCTCGAGATCCGACCGCACCCGGTCGAGCTCTCCCGTGACCACGAGGTCCGGCGCGGGCACCGCCTGCTCGTCTGCGGAGACCGGAGCGAAGGTGATCTCGTCGATCACGTCGCCGCCGAAGTAGAGCGCTGCCCGCTCGGGCTCGAAGAAGGTCGAGACCGGCACGAGTCCGAGGTCGGCGAGCAGCATCGACGCCCCCGAGTTCCGACAGGCGATCCGCTTCGGTGCCTCGTCGAAGGACAACGTCCGGCCGAGACCATCCACCACGGTGAGTCGCTGCACGGCGCCATCGGTGATCGCTGGCGTGGAGCCGGCGGGGTCGCCGAGCAGTGCGACGCCGTCGTCCCTCCCGCTCATCCCGTCTCCGATCAGCCGTTCCGCCAGGTCGATGCGAGACTGCTCCGACGCATCGCGCCGTCGTGGCCAAGCTCTCGACTGGATCGGCCATCTTCCGGTCGCGAGGTGCGGGAGCGGATGGTGCGCAGCCGCGACCCCTGCGACGTAGTCCGAGGGCGCCAGGCCGGTCTCGCTCTCGAACGCCCGGGCGAAGGCCGTCGTCGAGGCGTACCCGGACCTCCTGGCGACCTCGCCGACCGGCAGGCCGTCGGCGAGCAACCGCATCGCACGATGGGCTCGGAGGCGGACCCGCCATCGCCGGAACGTGACGCCCGTCTGCTCGAGGAACAGTCGACGCAGCGTCCGTTCACTCGCCCCGACCCTCGACGCCCAGTCCGAGAGCTCCGAGACCGACGCCGGATCGGTGACGAGCGCGTCTGCGACCTCGCGAGCCCGGGGATCGGTCGGGAACGTCAACGGCGCGGGGTGTGATGCGAAGGCGTCGAACAGGTGCGTCACCACCGCAGAGACGAAGTCGGCCGACCACGGCTGCTCGGGATGCACCGCCACGTGGGCGAGCAGCGACCCGATCACGTCGTCGAGGTCGATGATCGAGACACGCCGCCACGCCGCCGGACAGGAGCGAGCGACGAAGGACGCCATCCACCACGGTGCCGACCCCTCGACGGTGTACGGCAGCCCGGCCGGGACCCAGAACCCCGAGCTCGGGTGGACCATCGAGGCGACCCTCGGGGTGCGGACCTCGAGTCCCGAGCGGTTCGACCAGATCAGCGAGTGGTGCGCCTGATCGAGCCCGTCGGCCACCTCGGTCTCGGCCGCACCGGGGGTCGGACGGTGAACCGCACAGCGTGCGAGCACGATCCCCTGAACGGACTCGAGGCGCATTCACGAATGCTATGTCGGTCCGTGAAGGCTCATTAACAGCAGGGTGCGGCTCCCTCGGGGCGGCGCCGAGGGGTTCAGTCGCGGGAGCCCGCCGCGGCTCCGGCGAGGATGAGGTCGATCCCTGCGCTGAACGCATCGACGCCATCCGGCTCGCCCGCGAATCGGGTGGTTCCCCGGATCTCCGCGAGCGCGAAGCCGTTCACGAACGACACCAGCGTGCGCGCCAGCACGAGCTGCTCGGCCCGTGAGAGGCCGGACGGCTCCAGCAGGAGCAACGCCGAGGCGACCCGATCGTCGACGGCACCGCCGGAGAGCTGACGCAACGCCATGAGCTCGAACGACCTCGGGTGCTCCAGCGCGACCGATCGGATCGATGTCATCAGCGCGCGGATCGCTCCCGGCCAGTCGGTGGTGGAGCTCGGGTCGGGGACCTCGATCGAGAGCAACAGTCGTTGCCCGACCGCATCGAGGACGTCGTCGCGATCGGCGACGTGTCGATAGAGCGACATCGTGCCGGCGTCGAGCTGTTGCGCGAGTCGCCGCATCGTCAACGCCGCCAGACCGTCGCGCTCGATGACCTGGAGCGCGGCGTCGATGACGACGTCGCGGTGGAGGGTGCCGTAGGGACGTCGAGGTCGCTGGCTCACGAGTACATCGTACGCAACGGCCGGGCGTGCCGATATGGTTGCGTACCATGTACGCATCAGAGCCCTCCCCCCAGCCCTCGTCGTCGAGGCACCCCGACCTCCCGTCCGGATCCATGATCGTCTCGGCGGGCCTCTTCGCCTTCGGGCTCTGGGCGGTCGCCACCGTCGCGCTCATCGCAGTCGGCGAGCTGATCATCCCGTCGGCGGACACGCCGGCTGCGGCGGTCGTCTACGTCGTCACCGCACTGGGCGCCGCGGCGGCCGGATGGGCGACCTCGCTGTTGTTCATCCGTCGTCACCGCCACCAACTCGTGCCGATCACCGCCGGGACACTGGTCGGGTGTGCGATCGCCGTCGTCGGCTTGACGCTGGACACCGTCCTGGTCGGGTCGCTCGCCCACGGCTATCCCAACGTGAGCGATGGTCGCGCCGACACCATCGTGGTGGGGCTGCTCATCGGGCACGCCACCGCCCTCGTCGGTGCGGTCGCCGCCGGATGGCGAGCCACGAAGCGGTGACGAAGCCGTGACCGACCATGTCCGTCGTCTCGTCGGCGGATGACGAGCTCGGGAGGGCGGTCGGCGGACCCCACCCGTGCGGTTCCGGCTCCCACCCATCGCCCGAGGCGACCGGGTCGGCGTCGGGCACGGTCAGGGGCGTGCGACGCTGACCTCCTCCGACGGTGACGATCTCGTCGCACCGGGCTACGAGCGCGAGAGTGTGGCGTGCCCCACATCGATCCGCTGCCCCGCGAACGGCTCGACATGACCGACGAGGCCATCGCCGGCCTCGAGGCGCTGCTCGGCTTCGTGCCCCGCTCCACCATGACCATGGCTCGGGTGCCCGGCCTCGCCCCGGCGTTCCAGGAGCTGGGCCGGGTCGTCATGACGAGCCCGCTGGTCGACCGGACGCTGATGCTGCTGGTCGCCCAGGTCGCCTCGAGCGCGGCCGGGTGCCGGTACTGCCAGGCCCACACCGGTCACGCCGCCGAGCGGGCCGGTGTCGACGAGGCCAAGGTCGAGGCGCTGTGGTCGTTCGAGACCGACGACCGGTTCTCCGAGGCCGAGCGGGCGGCGCTCCGTCTCGCCCGCGACGCGGCGCAGGTGCCCAACGCGACCTCCGGCGAGCACTTCGCCGCGCTTCGACCGCACTTCGACGACGATCAGATCACCGTCCTGGTGGCGGTGATCTCGCTCTACGGCTTCCTCAACCGCTGGAACGACACCATGGCCACCGAGCTCGAGGACTCGCCGGCGAGCTTCGGCGAGCGGAGCCTGGCACCGCAGGGCTGGTCGATCGACAAGCACGCCTGAGCGACCGATGAGCACGCGCCCCAACCTGCTGTTCATCCTGAGCGACGACCACGCCGCCCATGCGCTCTCGGCCTACGGGAGCCGGATCAACACGACGCCACACCTCGACCGCATCGCCGACGGCGGCATGCGCTTCGACGCCGCCTTCTGCACCAACTCGATCTGCACGCCGAGCCGGGCCGCGATCCTGACCGGCACGTACAACCACGTGAACGGGGTGACGACGCTCGACACCCACCTGGACAACCGGCTGTGGACCTTCCCCAAGGCGTTGCGGGCGGCCGGCTACCGAACGGGCATCGTCGGCAAGTGGCACCTCGGCCACGGCCCGGCCCACGACCCGACCGGGTTCGACGAGTGGCGCATCCTGCCCGGTCAGGGGCACTACCACAACCCCGTGATGCTCGAAGCGGAGGGCCGGGTCGTCGAGCGGGCCGGCTACGTCACCGACCTCATCACCGACGACTGCCTCGACTTCCTCGACCGGCGCGACCCGTCGCAACCCTTCGCGCTGTTCTGCCACCACAAGGCCCCCCACCGCACCTGGGAGCCCGACGCCGCGCACGCGTCGATGTACACCGACGTCGCGATCCCGGAGCCGCCGACCTTCCGCGACGACCTCGTCGGTCGGCCCGACGTCGTGCGGGCCATGCGGATGCGGATGCTCGATCTCGACCCACACCTCGACCTGAAGTCACCGGTGCCCGAGGGGCTCACCCTCGACGAGGAGATCTCGTGGCGCTATCAGCGGTACATCAAGGACTACCTGCGGGTGGTGGCGTCGATCGACGACAACGTCGGGCGACTGCTCGACCGTCTCGATGACGAGGGCATCGCCGATGACACGATCGTCGTCTACACCTCGGACCAGGGGTTCTTCCTCGGTGACCACGGCTGGTTCGACAAGCGTCTGATGTACGAGGAGTCGCTGTCGATGCCGCTGCTGGTGCGCTACCCGCGGGAGGTGACGGCACGCTCGACGAGCGACGAGATCGTCGTCAACGTCGACGTCGCGCCGACGTTGCTCGATCTGTGCCGGGTGGAGGTGCCCGACCACGTGCAGGGGCGCTCGTTCGCCTCACTCCTGCGCGGCGAGCCGGTGGAGGGGTGGCCGACATCGATGTACTACCGGTACTGGATGCACCGCGACGGCGCTCACCTCGTGCCGGCGCACTACGGGGTGCGGACGACGAGGTACAAGCTGATCTGCTACTACAACGACCCGCTCGATCAGCTGGGGGCGAACGGTCCGGCGGACCCGCCCGAGTGGGAGCTGTACGACCTCGAGGCCGATCCCTACGAGGTCGAGAACCGGATCGACGATCCGGCGATGTCAGAGGTGCTCGGTCAGCTGGCGACCGAGCTCCGTCGACTCCAGGACGAGGTGGGCGACGCCCCCCACCCCGGAGCCGACGTGCCGATCAGTGGTGCCTAGAGGGCGCGGACGTTGAGCGCCTCGGGGCCCTTGCGGCCCGGGCCGATCTCGAACTCCACGGTCTGCCCCTCGTCGAGGGTGCGGTAGCCGCTCCCGTCGATGTTGGAGAAGTGGACGAAGACGTCGTCGCCGTCGTCCTGGGTGATGAACCCGTAGCCCTTCTCTGCGTTGAAGAACTTGACCTTGCCCTGGGGCATCTCTCTTGACTCCTGCTTGGTATCTGCACGGCGTCGTCGACCCACGGTGGAGGCGAGGACGACCGGCCACCGCTGGACCCCCGGTGACCGGACGGCGGCGCCTCCGGGACCGGGCTGCAGGGCTTCTCACCTGCACGGGGCTGCGGTAGGACCCCGCCGCTGATGATATCCGGCCCGTCCCCGAACCGGACGCGGCCGACGCCGTCCGATCAGGCCCGGTTCAGGTCGCGTCGGGTCGGGCGTCGGCGATCAGGCGGTGGTGCCGGATGACCTCGTCGACGATGAAGCGGAGGAACTTCTCGGTGAAGGCCGGGTCGAGGCCCGACGACTCCGCGAGCTGCCGGAGCCGAGCGATCTGATCCCGCTCGCGGTCGGGATCGGCTGGCGCCAGACCGGTCTCGGCCTTGTAGCGCCCCACGGCCTGGGTGATCTTGAACCGCTCGGCGAGCAGGTGGACGAGAGCGGCGTCGATGTTGTCGATGCTCGCTCGGAACGCGTCGAGATCGTCGTGGTGCACGGCGTCCGCCGCCCGGTTCAGGACGGGTCGCGGAAGCCGGCCTCGCCGTGGCTGCCGTCGCACAGCGGCTTCTTCGACGACGCACCGCACCGGCACAGCGTCACGCGGTTGCGGGTCTCGAGCTCCGCCCCGTCGGACCGGGTCACCGGGATGCCACCGGTCAGGTAGAGGGGGCCGTCGTCGAGGATGGCGATCTCGATCGGCAGCGACGGCTCGTTGGCCTCGTCGTCGTCGTCGAAGGTGTAGGTCAGCGCACCGGAGGGGCAGCGCTCGACCATCTCGATGGCTCGGGCCCGCACGAGCGTGTCGTCGTCGACGTCGGCGACCATCTTCCACACGTTGGTGGCCTGGTTGCCGCAGAAGCCGGCGTGGACACAGATGCCGCGGTCGTCGCTGATCGTGATCTTCGTGCCGCCGAGCTCCGTGGAGCGTCCGGCGTACTCACCCAGGTCGGGCTCGTCGCTCTCGAAACCGGCGGCGGCGTGTGAACCGTCGCAGAACGGCTTGTTGGCCGAGTCGCCGCACCGGCAGAGGAAGTAGCGCTCGTCGGCCTCGACGGCGCCGGTGTCGCGGTAGGCGACCGGTTCGCCGTGCTCGGTCTTCACGATCTGGCGACGCGAGAGCGGCACGCTGCCGTCGACCTGGATCGGACCGTTCGGGTACATCGACACCTGCGGCGTCGGCGGAGCGTCTGCGGGAGCGTCGGTGTCGGCCATGAACCCCGAGGCTAGTGCGCCCGCCTCAGGTGCCTGACCGACTCAGGTGGCAACTCGCGGGAGCGGGATGAGCTGGTGCTCGGCGGTGAAGAGGCGCCTGGTCAGCGACTCGCCGATCACGACGACGTTGATCACGACGGCCCCGAGGATGAGGAACATGATCGCTGCCTGCACGAGCACGGCGTCGACCGGGTCGACGCCGGCGAGCACGAGGCCCGTCATCGTGCCGGGCAGGAACACGAGCCCGACCGCCTTGGTCGTCTCGATCTGGGAGATCATCGCCGTGCGGAGCGCCGCTCGCACGTGGGGCCGGGAGGCGTCGCGCCACGTCTGGCCCAGTGCCAGGCGGGCCTCGACCTCTGGACGCTTGTCGGACAGCTCGCCGATGATCCGACGTCCCGCCACGACCGTGTCCTTCATGGCGTTGCCGATCATCATCCCGCCGAGCGGGACCAGCGTGCGGGCCTCGAGCGGGAAGATGCCGAGCCCGAAGATGGTGAGCAGGGTCACGATCGTCGAGGTCGCCAGCGCCGGGAGGGCGAGGCGGAACGCGCCGGGGATCTCCGGTGCCCGGCGGGCGACAGTCCAGGCGGCGAAGAGCACCATCGCGGTGACCCACGCGGCGGCCAGCACCAGTGGCTGGTCGGGATCGATCACGACGGTGAGCACGTAGCCGACGGCGAGGAGCTGGACGAGCGCTCGCACGGTGGCCTCGACGATGTCGCGCTCGAGGCCGAGGCGACGCCACAGCGACAGCCCGAGCGTGACCGCGATGAGGAGGAGCGACGCGGCCAGGCCGAGCCAGCCGACGTCACCCTCGGCCATCGTCGACCTCCGGCCCGATCCAGTGGGGCTCACCGCCGGCGTGGTGGTGGTGATCCTCGACACCTCCGACGTCGTGGTCGTGATCGACCTCCTCGCGCGCCAGGTAGTGACCGAGCTCGTCGGCCTGGGCGAGTCGGCCGTCGACGAGGACGATGCGGTCATCGGCGATCCGCTCGGACTGCTCGAGGTCGTGGGTGACCCAGAGGATCGGCATGTCGTCTGCGGCCAGCGCTCGACCCAGCTCTTCGAGGCCACGCGTGGCCGTGGGGTCGAGCGCGGAGGTGGGCTCGTCCATGAGGAGCACCTCGGGTCGGGTGAGCAGGGTCCGAGCGAGGCAGACCCGCTGGGCCTCGCCGCCGGACAGCGAGTCGCCGATCCGGTCGAGGAGCTCGCCCCGGGCCCGCGAGCGGTCCAGGACGTCGACCATGGCCTCGTCCGACGCGTCGGGGTCGGCGACGAGGAGGTTGTCGCGGACCGTGCCGGGGAACAACGTCGGACGCTGGAAGACCATGCCGACCCGGCGACGGAGCGAGATCGGATCGAGGTCGCGCAGCCGCTCGCCCCGGAACCGGATCTCGCCCCCCGTCGGAGCGACGAGGCGGTTGCACAGGCGCAGCAGCGTCGACTTGCCGGCCCCCGACGGCCCCTGCACCGCCGTGATCCGCCCGCCATCGGCCACGTCGACGGTCACGTGGTCGAGCACGACCTCGTCACCGATCGCGACCACGACGTCGCGAAAGCCGAAGAGCGGGATCGACGCCACGTCGGCGACGGTATCCCGACCGGTCGACGCGAGCCGTCTCCTGTGGATCGACGGTGGACGACCGGTGGAGCGCGCCGTGGACGCACGGGGCACGTCTGGGGATGTCGGAGAAATCCGGGGGAGGGCCTGTGGACCGGTCGAATTGCCTCTTGACCTCGGTAGGAGCGGAGCGTTCCATGTAGTTGACCGACCTCGTTCGGTGGCGATCAGGGTGACGAGACGGACATCGGCGCAGCGACACCGACGACCGCACCGCCCGGGGCGCCGCAGGCCGAGGGACGTCCCGACTCCGAACCGACCATCCAACGGGCAGCGCGGTACCCACTGCCCGGGTCGTGCTCGGCGTCAACGGGCGCCCTGGGAGGGTTCAGCGTCCGGCTCTGCCGGGCGTGCTCTCCCGGGCGCCGCCCTTCGGGCGCCTCGCCTCGACGACCATCGCCACGAAACCGTCGGGCTGCCCTTGTCCGCACCTGCGTCCGGCCGACCCGTCCTCGAGCGGGACGAAGGAGCGCTGCGATGCCGGGACCGTTGGATGCCCACCCGGAGCTCGAGGAGCTCAACGAGGTGATGGAGCGCGTCGTCCGTCAGGAGCTCGCCGCCTCCGGTGGCCAGATCTCGCGCGGGATGATCACCGACCAGGGCGGCGTCGTGCTCGCCGCCTGCCTCGCTGCCCGGTCGCCGGTGCGTCACGTCACCTCGGTGTTCGGCGGCATCGTGGTCACCCTCGACGACGGCTCGCTGGAGCTGCGCGGCCTCAGCTGGTCCAATCCGAAGGTCCAGGTGCTCTCGGGTGCCTCGAGGCGACGACCCTGGCGGCTCGACCGCCTGGTCATCGGTGAGATGTCGGTCCAGCTGCACTTCCGACGCGGTCGGCGAGCCGAGCTCGTCGTCGGTGTCGACGCAGTCGCGCAGCGCGCGTAAGCGACCACCCACCTCGGAGCCCTACGCTGAGCGGCGGTGTTGACGAGGCGCGTCGGACCGCTGGTCATCGTGGGGCTGCTGGTCGTGCTGGGACTGCTCGCGGGGTGCTCCGGCGGCGGTGACGACGAGGAGCGATCTCCCGCGCCCAGGAGCGCCGCCGTGTGGAGCGGCACCCTGGCCGATGGCTCCACGCTCACGGTCGAGCTCGGCGTGCCGGCCGACGACCGCCGGGTCGCGCCCTTCGAAGCGCTGCGCGAGCTCGGATCGCCCCCGGTCACGTGGTTGGTCGGTTCGCTCGAGGTGCCAACGGGCGCCGACGAGGCGAGCGGTCGATTCGTGACCCTGGTCGAGCCGGGAGCTGCCGTCGATGACGACGACCCCTTCGATGCCGGCGACGGCGTCGTGAGTGCCAGCTTCGCCTGCTCGCGGCTCGATGCCTGGTGGGAGGCCGCCGGGCCCGAGACCGACCGGGACCGGCTCTTCGAAGGCCTCTTCGCGAAGAATTGCGGTCGCCAGCCCCTCCAGGTCCCCGCGGTACCCGGTAGCGTGACCCAGTACGTGATGGTCATCGACGGCGACGATCTTCCGAGCATCGAACGAGTCCTGGCCGGCCTCGACGTCGAGCTCTCCCCGGTCCCGTGAGGACGCTCCTCGCGGCGGTCGCCCTGGCGGTCGCGCTCGCTGCCTGTGGTGGTTCCGGCGACGCCGCCGACGACGCCGAGCCCGTCACCGCCGCAGCACCCACGACGACACCTCCCGCGACCGCCGAGGTCGAGGCGCCCGAGGCGACCGACGACGATCCTGCGCCACAGCCGAGCGACGAGGCCGCGCCCGCGGACGACGCCGCTCCCGCCACCGCCGCCCCGGCCACGGCTGCCCCGATCGAGGTCCCCGAGAAGCTGCAGCACGTGGGTGAGAACGTCACCGGCGGCGAGCTCGACCTGTCGGTCTACGCCGGGCGCGACACGATCGCCTGGTTCTGGGCGCCCTGGTGACCGACCTGTCGTCGGGAGGGTCCCGACGTGGCTGCGGTCGCAGCCGAGTACGAGGGCAGGGTCGAGTTCGTGGGTGTCGCCGGCGGCGGATCGAGCATCGGCAACATGGCCAACTTCATCGAGGATGTCGGTGTCGGCGGGTTCCCGCACTTCGCGGACGTCAACGGCGACGTCTGGGTGTCGTTCGGCGTGACCTACCAGCCGGCGTTCGCGTTCATCGACGACTCGGGCGAGATCGAGGCGTTCATCTCGAGCTTCTCCCAGGACGAGCTCCGCGCCGCGGCTGACGCCCTCCTCGCGGGGTGACACCCGACGAGGCCCGTCGGGTCCCGAAGGTTCTCCTGCACGATCACCTCGACGGCGGCCTCCGGGTCGACACCATCCGCGAGCTCGCCGATCACATCGGCCACGACCTCCCGGCCGACGATCCCGCCGAGCTGGCCGCGTGGTTCCGGGCGGGTGCCGACACCGGCGACATCCTCCAGTACCTCGCCACGTTCGCCCACACCGTCCCGCTGCTCCAGACCGCCGACGCGCTCGAACGGGTGGCGGCCGAGGCCGCTGCCGACCTGGCCGCCGACGGCGTGGTGCACGCCGAGGTGCGCTTCGCTCCCGAGCTCCACGCCGGGCCCGGTGACGACACCGGCCTCGGGTCCCTCGACGAGGCGATCGAGGCCGTGGCAGCGGGCTTCGCTCGGGGCAGCGCCGAGGCCGGGACGATCCAGGTCGACACCATCGTGTGCGCCATGCGGACCGAGGGCCGTTCGGCCGACGTCGCCGAGGCGGCGGTGCGGTGGCTCGGGCGAGGCGTGGTGGCGTTCGACCTCGCCGGTGCCGAGACCGGCTTCCCGCCGTCGGACCACACCGACGCCCTCGACATCGCGCACCGAGGCCTCGCCGCGGTGACGATCCACGCATCGGAACGGCCCGGTCTCGAGCTCATCGCCGACGCGCTCCGCCTCGGCGCGCAGCGGATCGGCCACGGTGTCCTGCTCATCGAGGACTGCACGGTCGACGGTGACGGCGACCTCGTGCTCGGTTCGCTGGCTCGCTACGTGCGCGACCGGCGCATCCCGCTCGAGCTGTGTCCGTCGTGCAACGTCCAGATCGGTGCGGTGCCGACCATCGCCGACCACCCGGTCGGGCCCTTCCTCCGGGCCGGCATCGTCGCCACGGTCAACACCGACAACCGGCTCATGTCGGGCGTGTCGGTCAGCTCCGAGCTCGGCCTCGTCGCCGACACCTTCGACCTGTCGTGGGACGAGGTCCGCCAGCTCCAGCGGAACGCTGCGGCGGCCACCTTCGCCGACCACGACCGACGTTCGGCGCTCCTCGCTCAGATCGACGCCGGCTTCGCGTCGCTCGTCGCGGGCTGAGCGACCGCCACCACCGCGGCCGAGACCACCACTGCCGCCCCGACGAACGCCACGGGGTGCAGCGACTCGTCGTAGACGACCACGGCGATGGCCACGGCGAGGAGCGGCTCGACCGAGGCAACGACCGATGCCCGGACCGCCTCGACGTGACGGAGCGCCGTGGCGTAGGCGAGGTAGGGCAGGTAGGTCGAGCCGATGCCGAGGCCGAGCAGCAGGGCCCAGGTCCGTGCGCCGGTCGGCAGGCCGAGCACCGGGAGGAGGGGGAGGGCGCCGAGGGGCAGCGCGACGGCCAGCACCACGACCGGGGCGGCGGAGGCGACCAGGACCTTGCTGATCACGGAGTAGGCGGCGTAGCCGAAGCCGGCAGCGAGCCCCCAGCCGAGCGAGGCGCCCGAGACCGTGATGCCCTCGCTGTCGGGCAGGATCACCAGCGCCACCCCGAACAGCGTGGCCACGACGAGCCCGACCCCGATCGCCCCGAGTCGCTCGCCGAGCCAGAGCCAGGCGGCGATGGCCACGAACGCCGGCGCCGTGTACAGCAGCACCCAGGCGAGGCTGACCCCGCCCTCGGAGGCTGCCGCCGGCAACGCGACGTAGAAGAGCGTCACGCCGAGCGCCGCCAGGGCGACGACCAGTCCGGGGCGGAGCCGCCTCGCCTCACCGAGGCGTCCGACGACGGCGGCGTGAGCGACGAAGCACGTCCCGCCGACCACGGCCCGCCACGCCCCGATGCCGGTGGCGGAGAGTCCCGCCTCGTCCAGCTCGGTCGCCCAGACGCCGATGAGGGCCCAGAGCGCCGCGGCGACGACCACGAGCAGGTAGCGGCGATCCAAGGATGCCGACCGTAGCCGTGGCGGGTGAGCTCAGGCCGTCTCGTCGGGCGGCTCGACGCCGTGGACGAGGAGGAAGTGATCGCGAGCCGCCCGGAGCTGGGTCGGGCGGAGCTGCTGTCCGAGGAAGAAGCGGCGGAAGAACAGCGGGCCCAGGAGCTCGGCGGCGGCGTCGGGTGGCTCGACGTCGTGGTCGATCTCACCGCGGTCGCGGGCGCGGTCGACGATTCCCTCCAGCGACACGAGCAGCCGGTCCATCCGTCGGTCGCGCATCTCGGCGAACCGGGAGTGGCGCTCGGCGTGGGAGAGCAGGTGGGGGAGCCGCTGGCTGTCGCGACCACGACCCGATCGACGCCGCACGACGTCGAGGAAGGCATCGAGGTCGCCCACGAGCGAGCCGGTGTCGAAGCGGCCCGGGCGTGCCTCGTCGTGGTCGGTGCTCTCGGTGGCGTCGGCCAGGACGGCCTCGAGCAGCGACTCGCGGTCGGGGAAGTGCCGGTAGATCGTGGTGCGGGCGATCCCGGTCAACTCACCGATCCGCAGGTGCGTGACCGCGTCGGGTCCCTCCTCGTCGAGGAGGCGCCGACCGACCTCGATCACGCGCGCCGTCGAACGCTGGACGCGTGGGTCCGGGCCGCGGCGACCCCGGCGGGGGCCGTGGCGTCCACTGCGGTGCGACACGAAACGCTCCTCTCCAGTCGGTGTTTCGCAACACGATGTTGTGTTTTGGCTGCTCTCACTGTAGAACATCGTGTAGCGCAACAGGGTGTTGCGAAATGAAAGGAACCAACATGCACCATCGATCCGACCACCGAGGTCGTCGCAGCGGGCGAACCCCGAGCCGACGACTCCAGTTCCTCGGGCGCCGCCTCGAGCTGACCGACGAGCAGATGGACGAGCTGTCCCTTCGGCTCGGCCGCCACCGGGCCAAGGGCAGGGAGCTCTTCCGGGCCCACCGGGCGGAGCGGATGTCGATCATCCGCGACGTGCTCGACGACGAGCAGCGTGAGCGCTTCGAGGCGATGCTCCGTCGACGCGGTGAGCGCCGCGGCCGGCGTGGGCTCCACCACCGCGGCCACGAGCCGGGGGAGACGTCCCCATCCGAGGACGACATCCGCGTGTGACCGCCGACGTGGCCACGACGGGGCAGCCTCAGGGCAGGGCGAAGGCCGTGACGGCGACCACCGGCGCCGGAATGGTCTCGCCCCCCAGGCTGCCGTAGAACGGCTCGTCGGAGAAGGCGAAGATCCCTCCATCGCTCGCGACCATCAGGTAGCCGTCACCGAAGGGCACCATGCCGTTGACCGGTTCGTTGAGGGAGACGCCCGGTCCCAGCGCGCCGGGCACGCTGCCGACGAAATCGGCATCGAAGGCGAAGACGCCCCCGTCGGATGCGACGAGCCAGTAGCCGTCGTCGTCGGGGTCGGCGACGATGCCGTTCACGGGCGCGTTGAGCCGAACGCCCGGCAGTGCCCCGGGCACCGAACCGGCGAACTCGGCGTCACCGAACGCGAACACGCCGCCGTCGGTCCCGATCATGTAGTACCCGAGTCCGGAGGGCGTCGCGATGGAGTCGACGATCGGCCCCTGGAGCCGGGGGGCGACGCCCGTCTCGACGAGGTCCGGGAGGTCCGGCGCCGAACCGAACGCGATCGCCCGGCCCCGGTCGGTGAAGATCCAGTACCCGGTCCCGTCCGGCGTGGTGCTGAGCGTCGCCGGCCGCTCCCCCGGGAGGAGCTCGACGGAGCGGGTGTCGAGGTCGCCATGGTCGACGGCGGAGCCGGCGGCATGCACGCCGCCGGAGCTGTCGAGCACCCAGTAGCCGGTCCCGTCGGACCGTGACACCACCTGCACGGCGCGGCGCGACGTCGCGGCGAGCTCGGCCAGCGGTTCGCCGAGGTGCTCCGCCCGTCCGAACGGGTACACCCGACCGTCCTGGTCCAGCATCCAGTACCCCGACGACGCCGCTGGATCCGTCGGGGTCGACGGGCGAGCGTCCGTCGGCGCCGGGCCGGTCGGTGGAGGCGTCGGACCGGTCGGCGGAGGGGCGAGGGACGGCGCGAAGTCCTCGTCGCGCAGCGTTCGCCGGTACAGGTCGCTGCCGGTGCCGTCGTTGCCCACGTAGTGCACGGTCAGGTCGTCACCGAGCGACGCCTCACCGGCGAGCGGGCAGATCGGGAAGGGTGGGTTGCGGTCGCTGTCCTCGCACGCACCGGGCTGCTCGTCGCCGGTGACCAGCGCGAGCTGATCGGTCGCCGTGTCGTAGAGGAACAGATCGTCGGCGCCATCCTCGTCGAGCCCCGGGACGGGTTCGAAGCCCCACTCCGAGATCAGGACGTAGCGGCCGTCGTCGCTGGTGTCGTGGACGGTGTGGCCGAACTCGCCGAGGCCGCGGACCGAGCCGTCGGCGAGCGTCGTGACGTAGGTGAACAGCCGCAGGCCCAGCCCCGAGAGGCCGGACGACTCGCTCGAGAAGACCACACGGGTCCCGTCGCCGCTGATGCGGAGGTCGCGGGCGTTCGCCCGGGACGGCTCGCCGGACGCCGTGGTCGACACGAGCGTGGTCGATCCGGTGACGGTGTCGTGCACGAAGCCCTCGAAGACCCTGGTGTCGACCGGCGCGAGGTTCGAGGCCGTGGAGACGAAGGCGACGTAGCGTCCGTCGTCGCTGATCGACGGGTCCACGGCCAGGCCGTCGGCCGGCTGCCCGTCGGAGTTGACCGACACCTGCGTGGTCTCGCCCGTGGCGATGTCGTGACGAGCGATCCGGCCGTCGTTGCCGATCTCGACGGCCAGGTACCGACCGTTGCCGCTGAGGGCGGGATCCCGCGTCGGTGTGTCGGGCGCCGGCACCCAGCCGGTCTCGCCGGTGTCGAGGTCGTGCCAGAACACGTCCTGACCGGAGAACAGCCGGCTGCTGTCGGCGATGCGCTCGTCCTCCCGAGCGGACCACGCGACTCGGTTGCCGTCGTCGCTGACCGACGGATCCTGGATGCCGAAGGCCGACTCGGCGATCGTCCGCTCGTCGCCGGTCGCGAGGTCACGCACGACCAACGTGGTCTCGTCGTTCGTGACGTAGGCGAGCGTCGGGCCGCCGATCGCGGTGGCGACGACATCGTCGGCATCGACCATCCCCTGCGCCGTCGCCGGCCGCACGACGGCGATGGTCGCGGTGAGGCACAGCACGACGGCCGCGAGGGCACGGCCAGGGGGTCCGCTGGTGCGGGTGCGTTGCATCGGGGTGGTCACGGTGGTCCTCCAGGCGAGCTGGGACGGACGGTATGGCGACCTGCGGACGGGGTCGATGGGGAGGCCTACCCGGACTGCGGTGGACTCGGACCAGCGGTCACCCGACGTCGCGCTCGGTGCGACGCCCTCACCAACCCCGGGTCGAGGGTGGCCGAAGAGCCGGGAACCGTGACGCCCACAGCTCGGTGACCCGACGGAACCCCAGTCGGGCGGCGAGCTGCAGCGCACCCGAGTCGAGGTCGTCGCAGCGCATCAACGGCAGGCGCCCGGTCGCGAATGCCCGGCGGGCGGCGAGCGACGCCGCAGCTGCCGCCCACTCCGTACCCCGGGCCGACGGGCGCAGGAGGACCCCGACCTCGCCGAACGACGGCGTCCACGACGCGGCCCGCAGCTGCGCGGCGACGACGACTTCCCCGGTCCGATCGCAGCCGATGGTCAGCCAGGACCGGTCGGCCGGGCGTTCGAAGCCGGCCGCGGTCACGTCCTCGGCGGCACCGGCGGTGACGAGCTCGTCGAGTGCCGTCGTTGCCGCTCCGTCGTCCGGTCGGGTGTCGAACGTGCCGTCGTCGGGAGCCCCGAGGTCGCGCAGCCCACGTCGGTGCACGACATGGTCGACCCAGGTCCCCACCTCGACGCCGCCGCGGTCCCGGATCGTCGCGACCAGCTCGTCAGGGTCCGCCGAGACCGGGCCGGCCAGGTCGTCGAGCGAGCCGACGACCGCTGGGTCGCACGAGACGACCCGGTGCCGCTCGGCGCGGGCGACGACGACGAGTCCCGTGCCGGTGAGGAGGCCCGAGGTCGTGACGGACGTGCCGGTCGACGTGCGGCGAGCCGGGTCGAGGCCCAACGTCCGGTCGAGCTCGGACCGGTACGTCGCGACCACCCCATCGAGGGGGAGCTGTCCGAACGGCGGCACGGGCCCATCATCGCCGTTGGCGAGCGAGTTCACCTGTTGGTCACCTCAGCGCTACCTTCCCGTCAGACGACGAGCACCGTTGACGTCGGGGAAGGGGGCGACGGTCGTGGTCGACCACACCCCGTCGCGTGCGGCGAGCGTCGCCCACGGCGCACGACGCCCCAGCGTCCTCCGCTTCCCCGACTTCCGTCGGCTGTGGACGAACCTCGTCCTGTTCGCGCTCGTCACGAACGCCGTCCGCTTCGCGTTCATCGTGGTCGTGGTCCGCGTGCTCGGGCGCTCCGAGGGGTCGGCGGGCATCGTGGGGTTCACGATCGGCCTCCCGATCATCTTCTTCGTGCTCCAGGCCGGTGCGCTCGCCGACCGCCTCGATCGCAAGCTGCTCCTCATGGGGAGCCAGGTCGGTGTCCTGGCGACCGTGCTGACCACCGGGCTGCTCCTCGCGACCGACATGGTCGGCATGGGTGTCGTCGTCGTGCTGACGCTGTTCGCCGGTACCTTCCACGCCGTCGGTCAGCCCGTTCGCATGGCCCTGATCCCGGCGCTCGTCCCTCGTGAACGACTCCTCGACGCCGTCGCGCTCAACGCCGTCGGCATGACGTCGTCGATGATCTTCGGACCCTTCACGGCCGAGGTCGCCACCGAGCTCTGGGGTGTCGAGGGCGCGTTCTTCGTGCTCGCCGCGCTGATGGCGGTCGGGCTCCTCGTCGTCGTCCGCCTCGAGGTGCCACCGGTCGGCGACGCGCCGGCGAAGGGTCCCATGTGGCCCGAGATCCGCGCCGGGGTGCGCTACGTCGTGCGCGACCGACCGCTCCGCGTCCTGTTCCTGCTCCTGTGCCTCGGGAACATGGTCAACGGCGCCATGGTCATGACGTTGCTGCCCTCGTTCGTCACCGAGCTGTTCGGCCGCGACGCCGAGGACGCCGGCACCATGCTCGCCCTGATGGGAGCCGGCCTGCTCACGTCGTCGTTCGTCGTGATGCGGCTCGGCTCCATGGAGCGCAAGGGCGAGGTGTTCATGCGGGCCTTCCTGTGCGGCTCGAGCGCGCTGATGCTGCTTGCGGTCGCGCCGTCCTTCGGCCTGTCGTTGATCGCGATGTTCCTCATGGGTGCCTCGGGCGGCTTCTACATCAACATGAACCAGAGCCTGGTCCAGTCACGCACGCCCGATCCGCTCATGGGACGGGTCATGAGCCTCTAC
>JBCCTY010000008.1:0-36338 GCA_039197885.1 Actinomycetota bacterium
CAGGCTCGATGTGGGCTTCGCAGAAGGTCGCGTCGTGCCAGCCCCGATCGAGGACGAGGCGCACCATCGCAGCGAGCAGCGTCGGGTCCTCGCCCGGAGCGACCTGGAGCCAGACGTCGGCCTGCTTCGCCAGCTCGGACCGGCGTGGATCGACCACGATCAGCCGGAGTCCGCGTTCCTTCGCCTCGCGCAGCTTCACGAACGGGTTGGTGCCCTGGAGGCCCGAGGCGGCGGCGTAGCTCGACACCAGCGGGTTGTAACCGATCGCCATCGACACGTCGGCGTCGGTGAAGTTGTGCCAGCCGGCCTCCCAGGCCCCGAGACGGGCGAGCGAGGTGCGATGCGCTGGCTGGTCGATGGTCAAGGAGGTGTAGATCGACGGCGACCCGAAGCCGCGGTGCCAGGCCTGGGCCATCGGGACGCCGACGCTGTTCTGGTAGGCGCCGGTGCCGGTGTAGCTGGCGACGGCCCGTGGTCCGTGCGCGTCGACGATCGCGGCGACCTGGTCGGCGATCTCGTCCAGCGCCTCGCCCGAGGCGATGACCTCGAACCCCCGGTCGGCGGTGCGGCGTAGCGGCGCCCGGAGCCGGTCCGGGTCGTGGTACTGATCGGCGAGCTGGCGACCCTTGATGCAGGTGTAGCCCTCGAACAGGGGATCGGAGCGGTCGCCGCGCACGGCGACGATGCGGCGCCCGTCCTCGACGTCGATCTCCATCGGGCAGGCCGCGTGGCAGATCCGGCAGAAGGTCGTGCGGGTCACCACGTCGGCCATGGGCCACGGTACCGCCGCGCCCGATGCCGCTCCCAGGTCGGCGCTCACCCCAGGGCGGCGAACTCGACGGCGATGCGGGCGCCGACGGTGGCGTTGTGCTCCACGAGCGCGATGTTGGCCCGCAGGCTCTCGCCGTCGGTCATCTCGGCGATGCGAGCCAGCAGGAAGGGCGTGGCGTCCTTGCCGGTCACCCCGGCGGCGTCCATGGCATCGAGCGCGCCGTCGATGATCCCGGCGATCTGCTCGGCCGGCACTTCGGCCTCGGCCGGGATCGGGTTGGCGACGCTGATGCCGCCGGCCAGTCCGAGATCCCACTTGGTGCGCATGAGCCCGGCGACGTCGCTCGGGGTGTCGAGTCGCATCGGCGCGTCGAAGCCGCTCGACCGCGAGTAGAAGGACGGGAACTCGTCGCTGTCGAGCACCACGACCGGGACACCGAGGGTCTCGAGCCGCTCGAGGGTCAGCCCGATGTCGAGGATCGACTTCACGCCGGCGCTGACGACGGCGACGTCGGTCGTGGCGAGCTCGGTGAGGTCGGCGCTCTCGTCGAAGGTGTTCGGAGCGCCTCGGTGCACCCCGCCGATGCCGCCGGTGACGAACGTGCGGATGCCGGCCATCGCCGCGAGGCGCATCGTGCTCGCCACGGTCGTGCCGCCGTCGAGACGACCGACGACGGCGAGCGGCAGGTCTCGGATGCTCACCTTCATCACCTCCGTCGAGGTGGCGAGCCGCTCCAGGTCGTCGGTGGTGAGCCCGACCTTCAGCGCGCCGTGGAGCACGGCGATGGTGGCCGGGACGGCGCCCTCGGCCCGGACCAGGCCTTCGACGGTGTTCGCCATCTCGACGTTCTCGGGGTACGGCATCCCGTGGCTGATGATCGTGCTCTCCAGCGCGACGACGGCGCGCCGTTCGGCGAGTGCGTCGCGGACCTCCTCGGTGACGTCGAGTGACGGGTGGATCGTGGTGGCGGTCATGTGGTCCTCGTGGAGTCGTCGAGGGCGGAGGCGAGGCGTGCCTCCACCGAGGCGTCGGTCAGGTCGGGGCGGACGGCGGCGGTGTGTTCGACCGTGAGCGCAGCCGCAGCGCCGGCGAAGGCGACCGCGTCGTCGACGTCGCGACCGGCCAGGCGGGCGTGGACGTAGGCCCCGGCCATCGAGTCGCCGGCGCCGGTCACGTCGACGACCTCACCCGGGAGGGCGGCGTGCTCGGTCACGTCGCCGTCGGCGCGCGACACGAGGCTGCCCCGCTCGCCGAGGCGGGCCCACACCAGCGACACGCCGCGTTCGTGGAGATCGGCGGCAGCGGCTCGGAGCTGCCGGTCGGTGCGCGTCGGACGCTGGGTCATCGCCGCCAGCTCGCTGCGGTTCGGCGTCAGGACGGCGATCGGCCGACCCGGATCGAGCACCTCGGCGAGGCGGGCGGCCTTGGCGTCGCTCACCGGCTCGAGGAGCACGGGGACGTCGGCGGTGGCGGCGACGTCGAGGGCGGCGACGATGGCCTCGGCGCACAGGTTGCCATCGAGCACGAGGTGGTCGGCGTGGGTGACGAGGTCGCGGTGGCTCAGGATCTTGGCGGCGTCGAGCTCCTCGGTGGCACGCATGGCGGAGACGGCGATCACGAGCTCGCCGTCGTGATCGAGCACCGCGGTGTAGGTGCCGGTGGGGGCGGTGCTGCGGTGGACGTGGTCGAGGTGCACGCCCGCGGCGCGGGTGGCGGACAGCACGCGCTCGCCGAAGGGGTCGTCGCCGATCGCGGCGACGAGGTGGGTGGTGGTGCCGAGCCGGGCCAGGTTCTCGGCGATGTTGCGCCCGACGCCACCGACCGAGGAGGTGACGGAGCCGGGGTTGCTCGTCGCAGCGACCGCCGCTGCGGCGCTCTGCGCCTTGATGTCCAGGTTGGCGCCGCCGATGACGACGGCGGCGCCGCTGCGGCGCAGGACGTAGCCGCGACCGAGGATCACGCCCTTCTTGCCCAGGTTGGAGAGGTGGACCCGCACGGCGTCGCGCGACGTGCCCAGCCGCTCGGCGAGCTCACCTGTCGAGATCAGCGGATCGGCCCGCAGCAGGGTCACGACCGCCCGTTCGGTCTCGGTGAGCACGCTCACGATCATAAGCAGACCAACAAGATGTGAGCGGCACCCGGGCGAAGTCGCAGGTCAGCTGTAACGCGGGGATCCACCGGGTGGTCCGAAGGTGAGATGCTCGGGGTCGGCCGGGCGGCCAGCCGCGAACCACGAGGTTCGGGGAACGAGGGGAGCAACGTGCACGACGTCGTCATCAGCGGGACCGGACTGTTCACACCGGCCGAGTCCATCGACAACGACGAGCTGGTGGCGTCGCTCACGGTCGCGACCGAGCGATGGAACGCCGAGCACGCCGACGACATCGCCACGGGGACCGTCGAGGCCCGACCGCTGCCCGACGCCTCGTTCATCGAGAAGGCGTCCGGCATCACCGCCCGCTACGTGGTGGAGAAGTCGGGGGTGCTCGATCCCGATCGGCTCCGACCACGACTACCGACGCGGAGCGAGGACGAGCTCGGCCTCCAGGCCGAGATGGCGATCCCGGCGATCGAGGAGGCACTCGCCGCCGCCGGCCGCGAGCCGACCGACGTCGACGCCATCATCCTCGGCGCGTCCAACCTCCAGCGTGCGTATCCGGCGGTGTCGATCGAGATCCAGGACGCGCTCGGGGCCGGTGGGTGGGCCTACGACATGAACGTCGCCTGCTCCTCGGCCACGTTCTCGCTCCAGGCCGCGGTCGATGCGCTCCGGGTCGGCTCGGCGAGCTGCGTCGTGGTCGTGAACCCGGAGATCACCTCGGGCCACAACAACTTCGAGCTGCGCGACTTCCACTTCATCTTCGGTGACGCCTGCACGGCGCTCGTGCTGGAGCGGGCCGAGGACGCGGTCGCGGACCAGCAGTGGACGGTGCTCGGCACCAAGTTGGCCACGAAGTTCAGCTCCAACATCCGCAACGACGCCGGGTTCCTCAACATCGCCGAGGTCGACCAGCGCGACCCGCACGAGCTGATCTTCCGCCAGAACGGCAACCGGGTGTTCAAGGAGGTGTGCCCCCTCGTCGTCGACCACATCACCACCCACCTCGACCAGGCCGAGATCCGCAACGACGAGGTCCGGCGCTTCTGGCTGCACCAGGCCAACCTCAAGATGAACCAGCTGATCGCCAAGGGCGTGCTCGGGCGGGTGCCCGACACCGACGAGGCACCGATCATCCTCGACGAGTACGCCAACACGAGCTCGGCCGGCTCGGTCATCGCGTTCCATCGCCACCGTGACGACCTCGAGGTCGGCGATCTCGGCGTGATCTGCTCGTTCGGGGCGGGGTACTCCGTCGGCAGCGTCCTCGTGCGCCGGACGGCCTGAGTGGCTGCGCTCGCGACCGACTACCTCGTCATCGGTAGCGGGGCCGTCGGTCTGGCCTTCGTCGACACGATGCTCGACGAGAGCGACGCCACCTTCACGATCGTCGATCGTCACCACCTCCCCGGCGGGCACTGGAACGACGCCTACCCGTTCGTGCGCCTGCACCAGCCCTCGGCGTTCTACGGCGTCAGCTCGATGCGCCTCGGCACCGATCGGATCGACGAGGTCGGTTCCAACGCCGGGTTCTACGAGTTGGCCACCGGATCCGAGGTCTGCGCCTACTTCGAGCGGGTCGTGCGCGACCGGCTGCTGCCCTCCGGGCGGGTCCGGTACCTGCCGATGTCGGACTGGTCCGAGGCCGGCACGATCACCTCGTTGCTCTCCGGCGAGGTCACCGAGGTGGAGGTGGGTCGACGCATCGTCGACGGCACCTTCTTCTCGACCTCGGTTCCGTCCACGCATGCCCGTGGCTTCGCCGTCGAGCAGGGCGTCGTGTGCGTCGCCCCCAACGAGCTGCCCCGCCGCTGCGTCGAGCACGACCGGTTCACGGTGCTCGGCGGTGGGAAGACGGCGATGGACGCCGTGGTCTGGCTGCTCGACCACGGTGCCCCGCCCGGTGCGATCCGATGGGTGTGCCCGCGGGGTTCGTGGCTGATCGACCGGCGGACGACCCAGCCCGGGCGGACGTTCTTCGCCGGGACCGTCGGCGGCGCCGCCAGCCAGTACGAGGCGGCCGCCGAGGCGACGTCGATCACCGACCTGTTCCACCGGCTGGAGGCGGCCGGCCAGATGGTCCGGGTCGACACGTCGAGCGAGCCCGAGATGTTCCACTACGCCACCACCTCCTCCGGCGAGGTCGAGCAGCTCCGCCGGGTCGACGACGTCGTGCGGGGTGAGCGGGTGGCGACCGTCGCCGCCGACCGGCTCACGATGACGTCCGGTGCCGAGCTGCCGGCTGCGCCCGGCACGCTCTACGTCGACTGCACCGCGTCGGCGGTCGACTTCACCTCGAAGCGGACGGTCCCGGTGTTCGGGCCCGGCCGCATCACCATCCAGCCGGTGTTCGCTCCGTTGGCCAGCTACAGCGCGGCGATCGTCGCCCACGTCGAGGCGAGCTACGACGACGACGCCGAGCGCAACGCCCTCTGCACACCGGTGCCGTTGGCGGACACGCCTGCGGAGTGGCCCGCCTCGACGCTCGGCAACCTCGCCAACCAACAGGCATGGGCCCAGGACCGCGCCATGCAGTCGTGGACCCGGTCCTGTCGGTTGAACCCGTCGTCAGCAGCGATGAACGACCCCACGCCGTTCACCGACGACGAGCAGGCCATCCTCATGCGCGTCCTCGGGGCCATCGGCCCGGCGGCCGAGAACCTCCGCCGCCTCGCCGACCTCGCTGCCTGAGCCTGATCCACAGCCGCCGAGCGAGCGCTGTGCCGCACGTCCGGATCCGGGCTACCGGTCGGTCTGGATCTGGAGGAACTTCACCGAGAAGCCGTCCCACACGTAGTCGCCACCGGTGCAGTCGGGGCGGGGCCCGATCGTCCAGGTCAGCTCGTTCTCGCCCACCCGGAGATCGTCCGGGTCGAGCTCGACGCGGAAGCTGTTCCAGTGGTCGCTCACGCAGTTCCTGCGGTCGTACTCGTACGGGTGCACCGGCGTGGGCGGTCCGCCGTTGATGCTCAGCAGCACCTGTCCGGTCTTGGGTTGGTGGACCTGACCGAAGAGCACCGGGTTCGGGCCGATCTCGTCGAGGTCGACGGTGACGGTCTGGTTCTCGCCGACCTGGCGGTCGCCGTTGCGCTGGAGGTAGACGACGTCGCTGGCCTCGGCCACGTCGTACTCGCCGACCACCGGCCCGTCGAAGCGGATGTCGTCCCAGTGGAAGGTGTAGACGTCGAGGTTGCCGTCCTTGGTAGGGGTGTAGGCGTGGGTCTTGAACAGCACCAGGCCCTGGTCGAAGGGCAGCCCGCCGGGGACGTCGACCGACCACTCGTCGAAGGAGCCGTCGGCGGTCTCGATGCCCCAGACGATGCGGTCGTCCTCCAGGCGGATCCGCATGGTCCGGCGGATGCGGCGATCGTCGAGCGCCGGATCGGCGGGGTGCAGGTCCCGCCACCAGGCCCAGTCCCACTGCCCGCGCTGGGTCTCGTTGGCCAGCCAGCCGTCCGGGGCGAGCGCGCCCTCGCCGACCTTGATCGTGCGGACGTTGCGACGGAAGTCGAGCACGATCCGGTCGTGGGGGTAGGTCTCGCTGATCGGCGAGTCGACCGGTCCGGCGCCGACCTTGAGCTGGTCGCGCGGCACGATCATCACCTCCCACCAGCTCCGGACGGCGTGGGCGTCGTTGATGTTGACCTCGAACTCCAACGTGCCGCCGTCGGAGAAGTCGAACTCCTGGCGAGGCCAGAACGCCGTCACGGTGTACGGCGACACGTCGCCCATCGACGACATCATGTGGTTCTTGCAGATGAAGAAGCTCTCGTCCGGGTTCGACCCCGTGCCGTACTGGTGGGCGAACACGTCGTGCTGGGGCAGCGGTGAGACGTCCGGGTTCGGTCCGGCGCAGTCCTCGGCGTGGTCGGCGGGGTAGGGGCCGAACGCCCGGGTGAAGTGGTCCTGGGGGTGGCTCCGGTGGGTGGTCACGAACTCCAGGTCGTCGGGGAGCAGGTCCTGCGAGGGTGAGGCCGGATCACCGTCGAAGGTCTCCTCGTAGGCCCAGGTCCCGCTGATCGGGGGAGCGGTCGTCGTGGGCGCCGTCGTGGGTGTCGTGGTCGTGGGCGGCGCGGTCGTCGTGGGCGCCGTCGTGGGTGTCGTGGTCGTGGGCGGCGCGGTCGTCGGGGGCGTCGTGGTCGGGGGTGCGGTCGTCGGGGGCGTCGTGGTGGGTGGCGGGGTGGTGGGGGGTGCGGTCGTGGGTGGTGGGGTGGTGGGGTGTGCGGTCGTGGTGGTCGTCGTCGACGTCGGTGCGGTGCCCGGCTCGGCGCGGAAGCGGATGTCGTCGAGGTGGATGGGCGAGGGGTCGCTCCCGGCGCCCTCCTGCCACCACACCCCGCCGATGACCTCGGGTGCGCCGAGCTCGGTGAGCGGGATCGAGACGTCGGTCCAGCCGCCGCCGGGCACGACGATCTCGCGCGCCGGACTGGCCTGGTAGGCGGCGTCCATGATCACGACCCGCAGGACGACGGCGTCGTTGGTCCCGGGATGCACGGCGAACTCCAACACGCCGAGATCGTCGGCCGGCACGGGTTCGGGTCGGCCGAAGGAGAGCCCACCCCACGGGGAGAGGTCGGCGCGGACGGCGGTCGTGCCGGTCGCCACCTCGACGGTCGAGGCGAGATCGGTCCGGCTCCACGACCAGTCCTGGAAGCCGCCGTCGAGGGCGTCGTCGTAGACCTCGACGGTGGGGTCCCCGGAGGAGCCGGTCGCCGGGACGACCGCAACGGTCAGGGCGGACGCTGCGATCGCCGCTGCCCCGATCGCCCGCCGCCGGCGTGATGGTGGGGACCTGTCGATGGTGCTGGTCATGGACCGACCGTACGGAGCGCGCCCCGCCCGGAACCGGGCGCGGACCGGGCGCGGACCGGGCGACCTGCGGGCGTCGCGACGCGCACGGTGGGCAGAGCCGACGCGGGCCATCGAGGCAGGTCGGCTGGGATACTGACCGCCGTGCGCCCCGGCGTTGACCAGATCGACGGGTACCGGATCGAGGGCCACGTGGCGCGAGGTCGGTCGGGTGACGTCTACCGCGCGGCGACGGCGGACGGGCCGCCGGTCGCCCTGAAGGTCCACGACCGTGCCGACGACGGCCGCCGTGAGGCCGAGCGGCTCGCGCTGGTGGACCACCCCGGCGTCGTCCGGGTCGAGGATCACGGTGAGCTGCCCGGCGGCGGCGCGTGGCTCGCCCTCACCTGGATCGACGGTCGCACGCTCGCGCATCTCCTCGCCACCGAGGGTCCGCTGTCGCTCGACCGCACGAGGGGACTGGTTCGCCAGCTCGCCGACGCGCTCGATGCCCTGCACGAGGCCGGACTCGTCCACGGCGACCTCTCGCCCCGCAACGTGATGGTCGACCTCCACGACCGCGTCACCCTGGTCGATCTGGGAGCCGCCGGTCAGGTCGCCGAGGGCTCTGCGGTCGACGTGACGACCGGCGCCGAGGTCGACGTGACGACCGGCGCCGAGGTCGACACCACGCCGCGCTACGCCTCACCCGAGGTCGCCGCCGGACGTCCGGCGACCGCGGCCTCGGACCGGTACGCCCTCGCGCTCATCACCTACGAGGCGCTCACCGGGTCCTTCCCGTATCCCGACGTGGCGACGCCGATCGCGATGCTCGCCCATCACGCCTCGACCGAGCCCGTGCCCCCCGGCGAGCACCGACCGCAGCTGCCCCCGGCCGTCGACGACCTCCTGCTCGACGCCCTCGCCAAGGATCCGGACGAGCGACCGTCCACGGGGGCCGAGCTGGCCACGGCCCTCACCGGAGCGAGCCTCGGTCAGGTGCGGCCCCGGCGCCGCCGGCCCACCCGGTGGATCGCTGCCGGGCTGGCCATGGCCGGGTTGGCGGCGGCCGCCCTCGTCGTGGCGGTCGCATCGGACGACGGCGTCGGCGAGTCCATCGCTGAGCCGGCGGCCACCACCGCATCCACCGTCCCCGGCGATGTCCCCCCGGTGGACGCCACCGCGCCGTCGACCATCGCGTCGACCGTTGCGTCGACCAGCGCTGCACGGGCGACCACGGCGCCGGTCGCCGAGCCGGCACCGACGACGATCGTGGCGCCGATGCCGGAGCCGTGGCCTGCCGGGACGGCGGCCGGGCTCACCTGCAACCGGCTCGAGGTCCCGGGGTTCGAGCGGGCCGAGCTCCCCGAGACGTTCTACAGCGGTGATCCGAGCAACACGGTCGCCGTGGCGCCCGGCGCAGGTGTCGACGGCAGCACCGCGCTGCGGATCGGCTCGACCGGGGCGTTCGGCATCTTCGCCGAGATCGTGCCGCTCGGGGAGGAGCGTGAGCACGTGTTCGCCGCCTGGATCCGTGAGCAGGGTGAACCGGCCGTGACCGCGTTCCACGTCGACTACCTCGATGTCGACTTCGAGCAGATCACCTTCGGGCGCGAGGCCGCGATGCGGGAGCCGAACCTCGGCGATGCGGATGGTCGGCGGGTCGTCGTGCGAACCACCGCTCCGGCCGGCGCGGCCTTCGCCATCCCGTCGGTGTTCAAGGACGGCTCGCCCGGCTCGCTCCTGATCGACGAGGCCGTCTTCGGGGACGCGTCGGCGTGTCCCGAGCTGGCACCCTGATCGGCCGATGACCGTCCCCGCCCGACTCCGTCGCTCGCTCGACGGCGAGCTGTTCACCCTCTCCGACCGCGTCACCTCGATCGGACGGGACGATGAGCAGGACATCACGCTCCCGTTGTCGGCGATCTCCCGGTCCCACGCCGAGATCGAACGCACACCACACGGCTACGTGCTCCGTGACCTCGGCAGCCGGAACGGCACCTTCGTCAACGGCGAGCGGGTCGACGGGTACGGGCGCCCGCTGCGTGAGGACGACGAGATCGTGCTCGCGGGTGCGGAGACGCTCCGCTTCGTCGATCCGATGGCCACACCGCTCGGTCCCCGCATCGGGCGGCTGCGCGGGATCTGGATCGATCCCGACACCGGCGCGGTCTGGGTCGATGCGCAGCCCGTCGAACCGCCGCTGTCGGACCGACAGCAGGCCCTCCTCGAGTTGCTCGACGTCAGAGCGGGAGCGATCGTCTCGCGCGAGGAGATCATCGCCTCGGTCTGGGCCGACGTCGCAGCCGAGGGCGTCAGTCCGGCCGCCGTGGACGCGCTCGTGAAGCGGATCAAGGCGAGGGTTCGGCCCCTGCAGGTCGACGACGACCTGATCGAGGTCGTCCGCGACCGGGGCATCCGCTTGCGGCGTCCCTGACGGATGTCGGTCTGCGACTGCCGAACGATGCCCGACACGGGGCGAGCACCCGCACCCCGGGTCGTCTGGTCCGGCGACGCTGCCGACCGCTCAGGGGAGCGCGACGAGGGACTCGGCCGTCGCGACGACCGTCCGGCCCGCGGCGGTCACGGTGACCGACGTGAGGCAGTCGCCTGGCGTGCCCGCCCGCTCGAAGCCGTCGTCGCCGAGCTCGTAGGCGCGGAGCTCGCCGTCGAGGAAGCCGCACACGCCGACGCGGTCGTCGGCGAGCACCGCGATCCCGGACGGCGCTCGCTGGGGCGCCGGGAGCTCGGTGATCACGGCATCACCGCTGATCGGGTCGATCAGCGCGAGGCGCTCGCTCCCACCGGCCGGAGCGTTGTCGGCCAACAGCACCGTGCCGTCGTCGTCGACGACGAACGCCCACGGGTTGTTCCAGCCGTCGCTCACCACCAGCGGCTCCTGCTCGGCGGTCCCGTCGGGGTCGAGGGTGACCAACGCGCCGGAGCCGTGGTCCTCCGCCCAACCGGTCAGCTCGCCGAGGCCGAGCAGCAGACGACCGTCGAGGACGCCGAGCGGTCCGCCGACGGCCTGGCTCGCGGTGGTCGTGCCGGCCCAGACCAGCCGGGGCTCGTCGTCGCCGAGCTCGCCGACGACGAGTCGGAGGTCGTCGGGCTCGGTCCAGGCAGCGAAGCGTCGTCCGTCGAGGACGACGTGGCCGAGCAGGCCTCGTTGCTCACCCTCGGTGCCCACCTCCACCCTCGCGACCTCGGCCGGTTCGGCACCGGGATCGAGGCGAACGATGCGGCCGGCGGTGCGGTCGATCCACTCGACGGACCCGCCGTCGGCGCGCAGTCCCACGAGCTCGCCGGGGGGTCGGTCGCCGAGATCGAACAGCACCTCGGGCTCGTCGCTGCCACCGCAGGCGGTCACGAGGACGAGCGCGGCCGCCAGGGAGACGAGGGTGCGACTCACGTCGACGGGGTCACGCGTCGTCGGGTCCGGGCATCCCCACTGGTGTAGCCGATCGAGCCGAACGTTCGGCGTCGGTAGCCTTCGCCCGATGACAGCGTTCGACGCGCGAGCGACGGCGGATCGGCTCGCGGCCGAGTCGACACGGTGGGACATCTCCGACGTCGTGGCGGCAGATGACGGCGACATCCCCGTCGTCGATGTCGGCCCCTGGTTCGAGACGGGCGACGCCGACGCGCTCGAGGACGCGGCGTCGGTGCTCCGGACCGCGCTCGAGGAGGTCGGGTTCCATCAGCTGGTCGGCCACGGGGTGCCCGCCGAGCTGACCGACGGCATCCTCGACCTCACCCGCCGGTTCCACGCCCTGCCGCTTCCCGTGAAGCGAACGGTGGTGATCGACCAGCCAGGCTTCCCGATCCCCAGCATCGGCTACATGCCCATCGGTACCCGCAAGCTGCCGACTCGTGAGCGGGGCAACCCCAACGAGGCGTTCCTCGTCAAGCGCGATCGTGGGATCGGCTTCGACGACAACCGGTGGCCGGCCGACGAGGTCCTCCCGGGCTTCCGTGCCGGGGTCGAGGAGTACGCCACCACGATGGAGCGGCTCGCGCTGCGCCTGTTGCCGGTCTTCGCCCGTGCGCTCGATCTCGACCGCGACTGGTTCGCGCCGGCCTTCGAGCAGCCGTTCTGGCGGCTCCGGATGACGCACTACCCGGGGGCGCTGGTCGACGACGCCGAGCTCGGCGACGTCGGCATCCCGCCTCACGTCGACACGACCTTCCTGACGTTGCTCCTCGCCGGTGGGCCGGGGCTGACGATCTACAGCCGTCGCCGCGACCGGTGGATCCTCGCCCCGGTCGAGCGGGGCGCCTTCATCGTGAACTCCGGGGAGCTGCTCCGGCAGTGGTCGAACGACCGTGTCCTCAGCACCCGGCACTTCGCCGACAACCCGACGCCCGAGAGCCGCTACGCCGTCCCCTTCTTCTTCAACGCGACGGCCGACTTCCCGATGGCGTGCCTGCCGAGTTGTCACGGTCCCGGCAACCCGCCCCGCTACCCGACGATCTCCTATCTCGGGAGCCAGGGCGTCGCCCAGGGCGAGTAGCGACCCGGCTCACTCCTCGATGTCGTCGAGCAGCACCAGCGCGTCCTCGGCGAGACCCTGGCCGGCCTCGGCGTAGAGGTTGCGGGCGACCTCGACGCCAGCCCGTTCGAGCGCCTCGGCCTCGTCGGCGAACAGCGCGGTCGCGATGATCGCCACCTCCGGGAGGTAGCTGCGGACCTGGCGCACCGCCTCGAGGTTGGCGTCGTGGTCGCTCATGGCGAGGATCACGATCGCGATGTCGCCGTGGAGTTGGAGTCGCTCCCAGAACTCCGAGTCGAGGGCGTCACCCCGGATCGTCCGTCGCCCGACGGCGCGGTTCGCCTCGATGGTGTCGTCGCGCCGGTCGACCCCGAGCACGACCTCGCCCCGGGAGGTGACGAGCGTGTCATAGGCGCCGCCACCGACGCGACCCATGCCGAAGACGAGGACCTCGGCACCGTCGGGCTCGATCAGCGCGTCGTCGTCCTGGATCGGGGTGCGCTGGAGGGTGCTCAGTCGGTCGGCGATGCGCCGGTACAGCTCGAAGCGCAACGTGTTGAGTGGCGAGGCGAGCGCGAACGAGACCGACACCGCGACCGCGATCGCGGAGGTCCAACGGCTGTCGATGAGGTCGCGCTCGACGCCGATCACGGCGACGATCAGCCCGAACTCGCTGAAGGTCGCCAACGTCGACGACGTGTGCCACGCCGTTCGGACCCGGAACCGGAACCGGCTCACCAACCAGAGGAAGCCGACGGTCTTGAGGGGGAGCAGCACGAGGACGACCGCGGCGACGCCGAGCGCGGCGCCGTCGGGTGCTCCCTCGAGTCCGATCGACAGGAAGAAGCCGATGAGCAGGATGTCCTTGAAGCCGAGGAGCGTGTCGGCGAGCTCACCGGCGCGGGGGTGCGTGGCCAGTCGGACGCCGACGATCAGCGCGCCGAGGTCAGGCTTCAGGCCGACCTGTTCGAAGGCCTCCGCGCCGACGGCGATGGCGAGGCCCAGCCCGAAGAGGAGTTGGAGCTCGCCGTGTCCGCAACGGCCGAGCAGCCAGCCGTAGACGGGCCGCCCGGCGATCACCGCAGCCACCACCGGGATCGCCCACAACGAGGGTGGCTCGTCCACGGCGAGCGTGAGGAAGACGACGGCGTAGATGTCCTGCACGACGAGGATGCCGATGGCGATGCGACCCTGGAGGGAGGTCGCCTCGTTGCGCTCGTCGAGCGCCTTCACCGCGAAGACGGTGCTCGAGAACGAGAAGGCGAACCCGATCAGCGCCGCCTCGCCCACGTCGAGATCGCTGGCGAGGGGGAGACCGAGCGAACCCACGGCGAGGAAGAGCCCGCCGATCACCGCGGTGGTGACGGCCATGTGCAGGGTCGCACCCGCCCAGACCACGGGTCGACCCAACGTGGACAACTTGAGCTTCAGGCCGATGCCGAAGAGCAGCAGGAGGACGCCGAAGTCGCTGATGACCTCGATCGCCTCGGTCACCTCGTAGTCGAGGGCGTGCAGGACGAAGCCGGCGACGAGGTATCCGACCAACGGCGGCAGGCCGACGCGTTGGGCGAGGAAGCCGAGGGAGAACGCGGCGATCAAGAAGGCGGGTTCCACCCACCCGGAGGGTACCGAGCCCTCTCGACCTGCGGTGTGAGGGGTCCGACATGGGAGCCTGTGGCCTCGCCAGCGGAGGAGGGGCCGATGTCGGAGGACGAGCGGGTGGAGCGACCGGGGCTGGTGGCGAGGATCAGGTCACGGCAGTCCGGGCATCCCTCGGGGGTGCTCGGGCGGTTCATCGGCCGGGCGATGGTGCGGGCGACGCAGGCCCACAACGACCGCGGGTTGGAGCTGTTGGCGTTGGGGGCTCCCTCGACCGTGCTCGAGATCGGCTACGGCCAGGGCCGCACGGCCGAACGCCTCCTCGACGCCGGCCACCGCGTCCTGGGCGCCGACGTATCGGAGACCGTGCGGCGCCAGGCGACGGCGCGGAACCGGGCTGCGACCCGAGACGGACGGGCCCGGTTCGCGGTCGGTGACGGCCGGCTCGTGCCCTTCGACCAGGACGACGCCGACGCGGCCTTCTGCGTGCACGCCCTCTACTTCATGGACGATCCGGCGACGACGCTCGACGAGATCGGACGTGTCGTCCGGGCCGGCGGGCGGTTCGTGTTGTGTTGCCACGTCGGCGACGACCCCCTCCCGGCGTGGGCCGATCCGACCGTCTACCGGATCCCGCCGCGGCACCGGATCGAGTCGATGCTCACCGACGCCGGCTTCGTGCTCGTCCATCACGAAGACGACGGTCCCGGCGACTTCCCGACCCACTGGTTCGTCGCCGAACGCCGGGTCTGAGCGCCCGGCGCCGGCGCTCGGCGCTCGGCTCGCGATGCGGTCGCTCCTCGTCAGCGCTCGGCGTCGAGGCGGACGAGCCCGTCGAGGATGAGGTCGAGGACCAGTTCGAAGCTGGGGGTCGTGTTGCCGCTGAGGTGCTCGTGGACGTGGGCGATCATGTGGGGGTGCTCGTCGGCTGACAGCGTCGCGACGAAGTCGCGAGCGATCGCCTCGGCGTCCTCGGCCGGGAACGACGACGCCATGTCGAGCTGCTGGATGGTGTAGCCCAGCACGTGGTTGGTGACGGCGTGGAAGCCGTGATGGGCGAGGTCGTCGGCGAGGCCGCTCTCGGCGAACAGGCGCAGCAGGTCCTCCATCAGCCGCACCCGATGCGAACCGGGGAACTGGCGTTGCCACAGCTCCGGCGCCCAGGGATGGCGGACCAGCACGTCGTGCATCGACACCGCGAGGGTGCGGACGGCCTCCAGGGGAGCGATGTCGGGATCGGGCGTGACCATCTCGCCGGCCACCTCGTCGACCATGAGCGCGAGGAGCTGGTCCTTGTTGGCGACGTGGTTGTAGAGCGACATCACCTCGTAGCCGAGGTGGCGGGCCAGGTTGCGCATCGAGAGCGCACCGGCGCCGTCCGCGTCCGCGATGCCCACGGCGGCGCGGACGACGCGCTCGCGATCGAGCGGTGCTCGATCGCGGCGCTCGGCAGCGCTGGCCGTCATGGGCGTCTCCCCGTCCGTCTCGGGAACATCTTGACGAACGTACACTGTACGTCTAGAACGTACAGTGTACGTAGAGCGATGAGGAGCTTCCCGTGACCTCCAGTCCGTCGTCCACCCCGATCCCGCCGACCACCCGCCCGGAGGCCCAGATGACCGAGACCACCCCGGACCGCGCACCGGTGATCCCCTCGACCATGCGGGCGGCCGTGGCGCCCTCGTACGGCACCGAGGAGATCGTCACCATCGACCAGGTCGAGACACCCGAGCCGGGCGAGGGCGAGGTCCTGGTCCACGTCGGAGCGACCTCGTTGAACGCCCTCGACTGGCGCATGATGACCGGCACGCCGATGTTCCTGCGGCTGATCGCCGGGCTGCGCACGCCGAAGCGGACGATCCACGGCGCCGACGTGGCCGGCACGGTCGTGGCGGTCGGCGAGGGCGTCGAGGCCTACTCGGTGGGGGACCGCGTCTTCGGGGAGTGCAACGGGGGCGGACTGGGGGAGTACCTCGTCGCCCGGCCCCGGGCCATCACCCACGCACCGGCCGGCATCGGCATCGAGGCGCTCGCGGCGACCCCGTGCGCTGGACTGACCGCCATCCAGGGCCTCCGTACCCATGGGGGCGTCGAGGTCGGCGATCACGTGCTGATCAACGGCGCCGCCGGTGGCGTGGGCACCTTCGCCGTCCAGATCGCGAAGGCGCTCGGCGCCGAGGTCACCGCGGTGTGCAGCACGCGCAACGTCGAGATGGTCCGCTCGATCGGTGCCGATCACGTCGTCGACTACACCGTCGAGGACTTCGTCCCCGGCGGCCCGCGCTTCGACGTGATGCTCGACAACGTCGGCAACCGGTCGGCGAAGGAGGTCCTGTCGGTCCTGCGGCCCGAGGCCCGGTACGTCGCGGTGAGCGGTCCGATGCGCAACCGCCTGCTCGGCCCGATCCCCCACATCGCTCGGTTGGCGGTCCGCTTCCTCCGGGCGAGCCAGACGCTGAAGCAGTTCACGGCGGAGCCGAACGCCGCCGACCTCGAGGCGCTCGCCGAGATGTTGGTCGCCGGTGAGATCGTCCCGCAGGTGCAGCGGGTCGTCGGCCTCGACGGCGTCCGCGAGGGCCTCGCCGAGATCGGGGGGAGCCACGTCCGGTCGAAGATCGTGGTGATGCCGGGACGCTGACCGGGCGGGGGTCCCGTCCGAGCCGGGTGTGCGTTCACCCGGGCCGACCGGCGATCATGGCCGGCGGAGGAGGGATCAGATCCATGACGAACGATGAGAACCGGTGGTTCGGCGACTCGGACCTCGGTGAGCGCTTCCCGGCCTGGACGCGCGGCAACGCCGCCGACGTGTTCCCGGATCCGTTCAGCCCGCTCGGCCAGTCGATGGTGCTGCGCAACGGGATGAGCCACGGGTTGCGCGATGCCTACATCTCGATCGGCGTCATGGACTACGAGGAGTTCGAGGAGCCCGAGGCCCCGGACCTGTTCAAGATGTTCGGCGGCTACATCTACAACCCGCTGACGTTGACGCGTGTGCTGGGTGCCCGGATGCCCGGCGTGACCCCGGAGCTGATCGACCAGGCCTTCTTCGACGATCGCGACGACGTGCCGCCCTACGAGGCGCAGCCGTGGCACGACTCGGCCAAGCACGAGGCCCGGCTGGGCGAGTCGATGGGCTGGGCGATGTCGGCCGCCACGCTCCCCGAGCTCGACGCCGATCGCGAGCTGGCCCGGGCGCAGCGCGAGCAACGGCCCGACCTCGCGACGCTGACCGACGCCGCGCTCATCGCCCGGGCCCGGGCGATGGTGCCGCTGCTGCAGCAGACGTTCGAGAACGCGATGCGGATCTCGTCGCTCGCCTCGCTCGGTCCCGGCGCCCTCGGCGCCGTCTGCGAGGGGATCGGCAAGCCCGAGCTGGCGGTCGGGCTCCTCGCCGGGATCGAGGTCGACTCCGCGGCGCCGTCCCGCGAGATGTGGGCGCTCGGCCGTCAGGCCGCCGAGAGCGATGCGGTCCGGGCCGCGTTCGACCAGGGTGTCGAGGGCCTGCTCGACCGCCTCGCCGCGTCGGACGACGTCGACGCTGCCGCCTGGCTCGGCGCCTTCGAGTCGTTCCTCCACGCCCACGGCGCTCGCGCCCAGAACGAGTACGACCTCATCTCGCGCTCCTGGGAGGTCCGACCCGAGATCGCCCTCTCGGCCATCGATCTGATGCGTCGGTCCGACGAGTCGCAGTCGCCGGCGGCCCGCAACGCCACGTCGGTCGCCGAGCGCGACCGCAGTGCCGCCGAGATCCGTGAGCTGATCGCCGACGACGCCGAGGCCGCCGGCACCTTCGAGGCCGCGCTCCAGTCGTCGAAGGTGTTCCTCTCGGGTCGGGAACGGGCGAAGACCAACGTGGTCATCGTCATCAACGAGATGCGGGTCGCGCTCCGCGAGTACGGGCGCCGCCTCGTCGAGCGAGGTGTGATCGACGAGGTCGAGCAGGTCTTCATGGTCACCGATCGCGAGCTCGACCAGCTCCGCTTCGAGGAGGCGTCGTTCTCCGAGACCATCCGCGACCGCTGGGCCCGCTCGCGGGTCCTCTTCGAGCGGCGCCCGGTCTTCATCGTGAACGGTCGGGTCCCGTCGCTCGACGAGATGACCCTCCGCGCCGACGAGGATGCGGACCAGGTCGGGTCGGGCACCGTCTTGTCGGGGGCGGCCGGCTCGGGGGGCAGCGCCACCGGCCGGGCCCGCGTGGTCCTCGACGCCGCCGACCCGACCGCCCTCGAGCCCGGCGACGTGCTCGTCGCGCCCCAGACCGACCCGTCGTGGGTGCCGCTCTTCGTCGCCGCGTCAGCGGTCGTCGTCGACGTCGGAGCGCTCGGCAGCCACGCCATGATCGTGTCGCGCGAGCTCGGGATCCCCTGCGTCGCCTCCGTCGAGGACGCGACGAAGCGCATCCCCGACGGGGCGACCGTCACCGTCGACGGCAACACGGGCACCGTCACGGTCCACTGACCCGCTCGGGCCCGTTGCGTCAGGCTCCGGCGAGATGTGCGACCAGCTTGTCGAGCGCCATCTTCCAGCCCATCGCCCCGGGGGAGTCGGCCGGGACGCCGGCGTGGGTCAGCACGAGTCGCGTGCCCCCGCCGGAGGCGGTCAGCTCGACGGTCACCTCGGTGACGACCGGGTGGTCGTCGGGCATGCCCATCTCGGCGGCGGTCTTCGCGGTGCCCTCGGCGTCGGACATGGCCTCGGTGTAGACGAGGCGCTCCGGCTCGACGATCTCGCGGAACTCGCCGGTGAACCACATCTCCATCGGCCCGTCGGGGGTCTGCATCGTCATGCCGACCAGGCGACCGCCGCCGACGGCGAGGTCCATGCGCCTGACCGACACCGTGGCTCCGGTCGGCCCGTACCAGGCCGCGAACTGCTCGGCCTCGGTCCACATCCGCCAGACCAGCTCGGGCGGCGCGTCGAGCTCGCGCTCGATCACCACGGCGTCACGTGGTCGGGTGTCCTCGGTCATGTCCTGTCCTCCTGGTCGGGTTCGATCCGTCGTGGCTCGGGCGGCGTCGACGACCGCTGCAGCTGTCGGAGCTGGTCATCGAGGCGATCGAGGCGCTCTTCCCAGAGCGGCCGGTAGGCCTCGGCCCAGGAGGACACGTCACGGAGCGGTGACGCGTCGAGCTCGCAGGGCCGGTACTGGGCCCGCCGGCTGCGGACGACGAGGCCGGCCCGCTCGAGCACCTTGAGGTGCTTGGAGATCGCCGGGAGCGAGAGGTCGAAGGGCTCGGCCAGCTCGTTGACGCTGGCCTCCCCGTGGGCCAACCGGGCGAGGAGGGCCCGTCGCGTGGTGTTGGCCAAGGCGGCGAAGGTCTCGGAGAGGCGGTCATCGTCCAGCATGGCGGTCACAGCGCCTCCTCCTCGGTCCTCCGACCTGGGTGTTCTACCGGTCGGTTGATTAGCTGATCGGTAAAATACGAGGGACCGAGCGCACGGTCAAGGGCGCTAGCCTCAGCCGTTGCCTCGGTCGGGCGATCAGAGGGATCGGCGTGACGAGCAACTGCCAACCGTGAGCGCGACCACCGAGCACCGGATCGACGCCGGTGACGTGACGCTGCACGTCGAGCGGATCGGCGAACGGGGTCGGCGCACGGTCGTGTTCGCCCACGGCTTCACCGATCACGGACGCTGCTGGGCGCGCGTCGTCGATGCGCTCGGCGACCGGTTCGACGCGGTGCTGGTCGACGCCCGCAACCACGGTCGTTCGGGCACCGCGGTCGGAGGGGCGGCTGCCCAGGCCCAGGACCTCGCGACCGTCATCACATCGCTCGGACTCGCGAACCCCGTGCTCGTCGGGCACTCGATGGGGGCGAACGCCGCGGCGGTGCTGGTCGCCGATCGGCCCGGTCTCGTCTCTCGGCTCGTCGTCGAGGACCCACCCTGGCGCAGCGCGCTCCCCACGAGTGACGCCGCGGCCCAGCGCATCGCGCAGCTCACGGCGTTCCTCGAGCACGTGATCGGCCTCGACGACGCCGGGCTCGTCGAGCTCGGCCGGCGTCAGCACGGCGACTGGGACGAGGCCGACCTGGCGGCCTGGCGAGCGGCGAAGCGCCTGGTGCGGGTCGAGGCAGCCGGTGGTCTCGAGCTCGACGACTGGCGCGAGACCGTCAGCCGCCTGAGTTGCCCGACGCTGCTCGTCCGGGGTGATCCGGAGCGGGGCGGGGTCGTGACGCCTCGTCTCGCGATCGAGGCCGCATCGCTCAACGATCGACTGGTCAGCCGTCCGGTCGTCGACGCCGGTCACAACATACGGCGCGAGAACCTGCAGGGGTTCCTCGACGTGGTGGTGCCGTTCCTCGACGAGTGAGCGGGCCGATCATGGTTCGGGTTCGTCGGTGACGGGCGCTGCTCGTTCGAGCTCGTCGAGGAGGAGCTTGCCGGCGATGTCGAGGAAGTCGTGCTCGGTCACCAGCCCGACGAGCCGGCCGTCGTCGACGACGGGCAGGGCGCCGATCCCGAACGACCGCATGATCTTGAGCGCCCACAGCGGCGAGCTGCTCGGCTTGACGCACACCGGCTCGCGCCGCATCACCTCGCCCACGCTCAACGCCTCCCAGCGGTCGTGGTCCTCGTGGTCGGCCATGATCCGGAGGAGGCCGCGGTAGGAGAGGATGCCGACGATGCCGTCGTCGGCATCCTCGACGAGCACGTGGCGGATCTTGTGCCACTCCATGAGGTTCGCGGCGAGATCGAGTGGATCGTCCTCGGCCACGGTCACGAGCTCGGTGACCATGATCTGCTCGATGGATCGGAGGGTGTGCTGCCAGTCCCCGCCCGTCTCGATCGCCGCGTCGGGCCACTCGGCGACGGGGTGCCCGATGCGCTGCTGCTCGACGATCGCCGCCGTCAGGCTGTTGAGGCGCTGACCGATCGAACCCGCCTGGCGCATGGCCTGCATCGAGGCGACCTGCCAGCGCGACCCGGTGCGTCCGGCGGCGACGCGCCGCTCGATGATGCCGAGGTACTGGTCGCGGTCGACCGAGTCGACGCCTGCCGAGTCGAGGCCGTCGGCCGCGATCGGCAGGAGGATGTCGAGGAGCAGCTGTGGTGCGGGCCGCTCGATGCCGTCGAGCCAGAACAGCGAGGACGACAGTCCCTCGCGAGCCGCGTTGGCGAAGTTGGCTCGGGTGAGATCGAACTCCACGAGTCGGTTGACGGCGTCGTGGCGGTCACCCAGCCCCCGCATGAGGCCGAGCCAGAGCGCGGCGTTGGCGATCTCGTCGGCACCGGTCGGCCCCGAGGGCAGCACCCGGTTCTCGATCCGCAGGTGCGGCACGCCGTCCATCACGCCGTAGCAGGCGCGGTTCCACCGCCACACCGTGCCGGTGTGCAACCGCATCGCCCCGAGGTCGGGGATGTCGCCCCGGGCGAGTACGTCGAAGGCATCCTCGTGCTCGTCGGGGGCGAGGAGTGGCCGGAACCGGGTGATGTCCTCCTTGAACAGCTCGAGCACGGAGTCCTCGACCCACCGGTTCCCGAAGGTCACGCGGCTCGACCGCTGACGGAGGTGGTGGCCCGAGCGCCGGGTGTCCACCGACTGCTCGAAGAGCGGGATGCGGGTCTCGCCCCACAGCTGCTTGCCGAACAGGAGCGGTGAGTTGGTCGCACAGGCGAGCGTCGGCCCGGTGATCAGCTGCGCGACGTTGTAGAGGTTGGCGAACTCGTCCGGGGTCACCTGGAGGTGCACCTGGAAGCTGGCGTTGCACGCCTCCGACATCACTGAGGACAGCCGCACGCGCAGCTCGTCGGCGCCGGTGATGTGGAGGTCGAGATCCTCGCCGCGCAGGCGCAGCAACGCCTCGTTGAGCGCCAGGTAGCGCGGGTTCTGGACCATGTTCGCCGGGTCGAGGTCGCCGATGCGGATGGTCGGGAGGATGCCGGAGAGCACGATCTGGTGGTCGAGGTCGTTGGCGGCGCGCCGGGCCTGCTGGAGCAGGGCACCGAGCTGGTCGTGGAGGTCGCGCAGGCAGGGACCCCTGAAGGGCTGCGGGTCGAGGTTGGCCTCGAGGTTGAAGGCGCCGATCTCGGTGGTGAAGTGGGGGTCGTCGAGCGCAGCGAGCACGTCGAGCGCGATCGGGGCGGGCTGCCAGCCGCCGTCGACGAGGAAGAGCTCCTGCTCGGCGCCGATGTGGGCCTGACCGGTGTCGAAGCGACCCTCCGCGAGCATCCGTTCGAGGGCCGCGAGGTCGCCCAGCATCCAGTTGACGGCGGTCCGCCGATCGACGACACCGGTCGCGGTCTGGAGTCCCATCAACGCCTCCGGAGCAGGTGGTCGGCGGTCACGTCATTGTGTCCAGGTAGTGGGGCAGCATCGCACGCCAGGTCTGCCAGTCGTGGGGCCAGTCGTGGCCCCAGTCGTCGACCCGGTTGGGGACGCCTGCTGACCCGAGCATGTGGGCCGCGTGCCACGACTCGCCGATGTCCTCGTTGGCTCCCGTCCCGCAGGCGAACACCGCGAATCGCCGCCGGAGGAGGTCGAGGTGCTCACCACCGAGGTCGCCGACGTGGTGGATCGGCGAGGCCCAGTGGAAGTGCTCGTTCCCCGGGCCGTCGAGGAAGCGTGTGAGGTCGTAGGTGCCGCTCATGCAGATGGCGTGGCTGAACACGTCGGGGTGTCGACACAGGGAGGCGAGCGCGTTGTAGGCCCCGATCGATGCGCCGGCCACGACGATCTCGATGTCGTCGCTGCGGCAGTCGGCCCGGATGGCGGGAACCAGCTCGTGGCGGACGAACTCGACGAACTGACGAAGGATCCAGCTCCGGTGGAAGCTGTCGCCCTCGTGGGTGAGCATCGCCCGACCGTTGGCGCTGTCGCAGGAGTAGAGCTTCACCCGCCCGGCGGCGACGAGGTCGGCGCACGCGTCGACGACGTGGAACCGCTCGATCTCCTCGGCGTCGCCACCCGCGGTCGGGAAGACCAGGACGGGACGCCCGAAGTCACCCCAGCGCGCCACGGCGACGGTCCGGTCGAGGTGCCCGGAGTGCCAGCTGTCGGTGCGCTTGTTCACGGGCGCTCGTCCTCCCGCCACTGTTGGATCCGCGACCAGAACAGCTCGGTGAAGTCGTCCACCTCGTGATCGGGGTACATGACGTCGACCTTGGCCCGCACGGCTTCGCGGGCGCGGTCGGTGCCGAAGAAGTTCCACACGGCGCGGTCGAGGTGGGGGAGGTGCTCGTCGCAGAAGTCCCGGAACTCGTCGGCCTGGAGCCGGTCGCGGGCGATCGCGGCGTAGGCCGTGAGCTTCTCGTCGTAGGGGGCGTCGGTGTCGGCGATGTCGAAGAACGGCTGCCAGTCCAGGTTGGGCCGCATGGGGCGCTTGGTGGCGGCGCAGAACAGCGACCACCGCAGGTTCGCCGCGATCAACCAGGGGAAGTGGTAGTGCAGCGAGGTGACCTGGGAGTCGGGGCACGGGTTGGCGAAGTCGATCGGGTGCCAGCGCTCACCCTGGCGCAGGGCCTCGCACGAGTTGAAGTCCCACCCGAAGAAGGCGTTGATGGTGAGGGTGGTGTCGATGAGGTGTCGGCGTTGGGCGCCCTCGACGCCCCCGTCATCGGTCGTGTAGCGGTCGTGGAGCGGCGCGCCCGAGTCGTAGCGGACGACGCGGACCTGGGGTCCGAGGCCGATGCAGCGGATGAACAGGTCGTGCGGGTCGACGGCCTGCTGGAGGTGCATGAGGTAGGTGCCGGACTCGTCATAGGCCTGCTGGAGGTCGTCGGCGTCGTCGATCCGACTGACCCCGGCCCAACCGCCCCCGTCGTAGGGCTTGATGAAGGCGGGGTAGCCGACCTGGTCACCGAGCTCCTGGAGGTCGAACATCCGGGCATAGCGCTCGAGCGTGATGTCGAGGTCGGGCTGGGGCTCGTAGGCCTTGGGCGGGACCATCCACGTCGTGGGGATCGGCATGCCCAGGCGCATCATGGCGCAGTACGAGGTGTGCTTCTCGTTCGACTGGATCGACCACGGGTTGTTGAACGTGTAGAGGCCGTCCATCAGGATCGCCTTCTTGATCCACTCGCGGCTGGTGCCGTACCAGTGGGTCAGGCGATCGATGACGACGTCGTAGCGGACGGGCTGGCGGAGGTAGAACGGCTCGATCGTGACCCGCTCGACGTCGAAGCGGATCGACGCCCCATCGTGGCGGACGGTGAGATCGAGCTCGTCGAGGACGGCCTCGTAGCAGATCGGCCAGCACAGGTCTGCTCCCAGTGAGAGCCCGATGACGCGTCGCTCGTCAGCCACTCGCGCTCCCTGCCCCTGCTCGCCCCGTTGGCCGAGGCTAATCGGGTGATGCCGGCCGCTCGAACGGACGCGGGTCGCGGGCGCGGAAGGTGTCGGAGAACAGCCAGGGCAGGGCCACGCCGAGCAGGTCGCGCCAGCAACCCCAGGTGTGGCCGTCGAGTGCCTCGCCGAACACGACCTGCATGCCGGTGCCCTTGAGGACCGGGTGGAAGGCGCGGTTCTCGGTGATCATCGGTTCGAACACGCCGCAGGTCATGAAGACCCGGTCGGCGACGGGGGTCGGATCGGCGAGCACGCCGCCCACGAACTCGACGACGGGATCCCACAGCGGGTCGGGTGGCTCGTTGAACGAGCCGCTGGCCGTCGCGAACGAGCCCGATTGCAGCAGGAGCCGCCCGAACGCCTCCGGATGGCGACGGGCCGTCGACAGCGTCGCCACGGCGCCGAAGCTGGCGCCGCCGAGGCAACGAGCGTCGCGACCGCCGATGAGTGGGAGGTGCGACTCGAGGTGGGGAACGAGCTCGTCGACCACGAAGCGGGCGTGGCGTTCGTCGTCGGCGTACTCGACGAGTCGGTCACCGGGATCGCAGAACGCCACCACGAGCTCCGGCACGAGCCCGCGGTGGATCAGGTTGTCGAGCACCGTCGTCGCCGCGGCGTGGTTGAGGTAGTCGGTGCCGTCGTGGAGGACGACGAGCGGGTAGCGGTGCTCGGGATCGGGGCGGAACGACGCCGGGAGGTAGAGCGTGACCGGGACGGCTCGGCCGAGGGCCTCGCTCTCCACGAGCAGCGATCGACGTGAACCGGTCTCGGCGTCGTGATCGTGGAGCGCCCAGGGGGGCACGTCGTACCCGTGGGACCGGCACACCGAGTTCTTGCCGAACGGGTTGGTGACCTCGATCGGATTGAGCGGATCGCCGGTGACGTAGCGGTGACCCCCGGGCTCGGTCACCTCGAGCTGGTACTCGATCCGCGATCCCTCCGGGAGCTCGAGGGCCAGGAGCCACCAGTCGGAGTCGCCGACCCGCTCGAAGGACAGGTCCTCGGGCAAGCCGATGCCGAAGTGGACGAGCCGGACGGCCTCGGCCGAACCGCGGAACGCGAAGGTGGTCTGCTCGGCGTCCGACAGCGGGAAGCCGCGCTCGAACACGTGGCGTTCCAGGACCTCGGGCGTCAGGGCCGGGTCGATCGCGCGGCGGGGCGCGAGGACGGTCCGCAGGGTGATCTCTCGCTCGGTCAGGTCGCCACCGGCCTCGTTCATCGGCTGGTGTCGATCACGAGCTGTGCACGGTGACCGTCCGGCCGATCTCGTCGAGCACGTGGCGGAGGTGGTCGTAGTCCTCGTGGCAGGCGCGGATCCAGGCGTTGGCCATGTAGCCCGCCTCGACGCCCTGGGTGGCGGTCCCCGGCGGGGGGAGGTGCGCATCCATGATGAGCTCGCCGAAGCGCTCCTGGATCTCGTCGACGCCGGAGTAGCCCGAGATCGTGCCATCCCCCTCGGGCCGGAGGGCGATGATCCCGGCTGCCAGGCGACGTGAGGCTGCCCGTCCCCGACGACCGTGGACGATCGCCTCTGCCCATTCGCGGTAGATGTCGAGGTCGTTGCCGGCGGCGTAGAGGTCCCAGGCCCGGACGCCGGGTGGGCGGCAGCCGATCTCGGAGAACACGAGGCCCTGGTCGCCGGCGAACCACTCCATGTGGGTCGCCGAGGTGCCGATCTCGAGCGCCTCGATCACCCGACGGCCCATCTCGCGCACCTCGGCGTAGGCCGGGGCGCTGTCGAGGCGATTGGTGGAGACGAACTGGGGCGAGATCCAACGGGTGCGCATCGCCTCGAGCACGTTGGGGTAGTAGTGGCACGCGAAGTCGTGCAGGACGTCGCCGTTCACGGTGATCGTGTCGTAGAAGCCCTCGTGGCCGGTGACGAACTCCTCGACGGCGACGGTCGCACCGTGGGCGACGCCCGAGTCGGCGATGGCGCGCTCGAGGTCGCCCCGGTCGTCGACCCGGTGGGTGCCGGACGCACCGGCGCCGTCCGGTGGCTTGATGACGAGCGGGAAGCCCACGTCGTCGGCGAAGGCTCGGACCTCGTCGGGGGTGCTCGCCCCGGTCGACCGCGCGCACCGGACGCCCGCCCGGCGCAGGACCTCCTTCATGGCCGGCTTGTCGCGGCAGAGGTGGGCCGTGCGCACCGAGGTACCCGGTATGCCGCACCGCTCCCGCACCCGTGCGGCCGTCATGACGTGGGCCTCGACGGTCGCCTCGAGTCGGTCGACCCACACGTGTTCCTGGGCCCAGCGGGTCGCCTGCTCGACCGCGCCGTCGTCGACGACCGAGCCCACCTGCTCGTAGTGCGTGAGCCAGCCCTTCACGTCGTCGTCGAGATGCTCCTCGGGGCGTTCACCGATGCCGATGACCGTGGCACCCACGTCGGCCAGTGCCCGGGCGAACTGCTTCTGGTTGTCCGGGAAGCTGGGCTCGAGCAGGAGGACGTTCACGCGCTCGGTTGTAGTGCCTCGGGCGGTGGGCTTCCAGCGCCCCGGCTCCCGCCCAGGGCCTGCGGCCAACGGCGCGCACTACTGTCGGCTGCCGTGGCGACGGTGGTGTTCGTGGCTCCCTACGTGCTCGACACGACCACCCGCTTCCTCGCCGCCATGGTCGGCCTGCCCGACACCCGGGTCGTGGTGGTCAGCTCCGATCCGGTCGAGCGGTTCCCGGCGCCGGTGCGCGACGGCCTGGCCGGCCACTGGCGGGTGCACGACTGCCTCGACGTCGAGCAGCTCACCTCGGCCGTCGCCACGCTGCAGCACCGCCTCGGTGGCGTCGATGTCCTCACCGGGATCCTCGAGAACATGCAGGTGACGCTGGCCGAGGTCCGGCAACGGGTCGGCATCGACGGCCTCGACGTCGCCACCGCCGAGAACTTCCGCGACAAGGCCCGGATGAAGGCCGTCTTCGCGGACCACGGCATCCCGTGCGCACGCAACGCCCGGGCCGACTCCGCCGACGAGGTGCGCGGCGTCCTCGACGGATGGGACCCACCGGTCGTCGTCAAGCCGCTCGCCGGGATGGGCGCACGCAACACGTTCCGCCTCGACGACGCCGGCGCGCTCGACCGTTGGCTTGCGACGTCGCCACCGTCGCCGGCCGAGCCCGTCCTGCTCGAGGAGTTCCTCGTGGGTGAGGAGCTCTCCTTCGAGGGGGTGATGGTCGACGGCGTGCCGGTCTGGCACTCGATCGGCCGGTACGACCCGACCCCGCTGACCGTGCTCGAGAACCGTTGGATCCAGTGGGCCGTCGTCCTGCCCCGCGAGATCGGCGGCGACGAGTTCGCCATCATCCGGGACCTGGCCCCCCGAGCGGTCGCGGCGCTCGGCCTCCGCACCGGCCTCTCGCACATGGAGTGGTTCCGCCGCGCCGATGGCTCGGTCGCGATCTCCGAGGTGGGTGCCCGCCCGCCGGGCGCGCAGATCATGTCGCTCATGAGCTGGGCGCACGACACCGACCTCTACGCGGCCTGGTGCCACCTCGTCGTCCACGGCGGCTTCGTTCCGCCCGAGCGACGCCACGCCGTCGGCGCCGCCTACCTGCGAGCCCAGGGCGCCGGTCGCCGGATCACCTCGGTCACCGGCATCGACCGGGTCAGTGCCGAGACCCATGGCCGCGTGGTGGAGTCGAAGCTCCCGACCGAGGGTGCGTCGGCGGCCGACACCTACGAGGGGGACGGCTACGTGATCGTCCGCGCCGACCACACCGATGACGTCGAGCGTGCGTTGGAGGAGATCGTGTCGGTCATCAGGGTGGAGACCGGCTGATGGACGTCGTCTTCCTCTCCCCGCACTACCCGACCGATCTGCCGCTGTTCGTCGACGGCCTCGTCGCCGTCGGCGCACGGGTCACCGGTGTGGGCGACCAGCCCGTCGACTCGCTCCCTGCGTCGGTGAAGCGGGCGCTGTCGAGCTACGTGCAGATCGGGTCGTGGGGTGACGAGGATGCCGCGCTCGCGTCGATCCTCGACCAGCTTCGGGGGCGCAACGTCGACCTCGTCGAGAGCATGTGGGAGCCGACCATGTTGCTCGCCGCCCGGTTGCGCGAGGCGATCGGCCTGCCGGGGCTCACCGTGGCGGACACTGTGGCCTTCCGGGACAAGGGCGCCATGAAGGAGAAGGTCCGGGCGGCTGGTCTGCGCACGGCGCGATCGTTCCGCACCTCCACGGCCGACGGCTGCCGCGAGGCGGCGGAGCAGCTCGGCTTCCCGATCATCATCAAGCCCATCGCCGGCGCCGGCTCGGCCGACACGTTCCGCATCGAGGACACCTCGGAGCTCGAGGCGGCGCTGGCCCGCCTCGGCCACGTGCCCGAGGTGAGCGTCGAGGAGTTCATCACCGGCGACGAGTTCACCTACGACACCATCTGCGCCGGCGGTCGGATCGCCTACGAGAACGTCTGCGAGTACCGCCCCAACCCGTTGATCGGCAAACAGGTCGAGTGGATCAGCCCGGTCGTGCTGACCTACCGCGACCTCGACGATCCGTTCATCGCCGACGGCGTCCGCCTCGGTCGTGACGTGATCGCCGCGATGGGCATCCGGAGCGGCTTCACGCACTCGGAGTGGTTCCGCACCGCCTCCGGCGAGGTGGTCTTCGGCGAGATCGGCGCCCGATCACCCGGCGGCCGGTTGACCGACCTCATGAACTACGCCGGCGACACCGACCTCTACGTCGGCTGGGCCGAGGCGGTCTGCCACGGAGCCTTCCGGCAGCCCACCGAACGGCGCTTCAACGTCGCCCAGGTGATCAAGCGGGCGCAGGGGCAGGGCACGATCACCCGCGTCGAGGGCGTCGGGCAGATGATGGCCACCATGGGCGAGCACGTCGTCAACGTCGACCTGCTCCCCGTCGGTGCCCAACGGCGTGACTGGCAGCAGACGGTGATCTCGGACGGCCTCGTGGTCGTTCGTCATCCCGACCTCGGCCACACGGTGGCCATGGCCGAGTGGATCGCGAGCTCGGTCCACCTCTTCTGCGACTGACGGGCTCACCCCACGAGCGTGCGGACCATGACCGCTTCGTCGAAGCCCTTGACCATGCGCCGGCCCGCTGGTTCGAAGCGGCAGCCGTCCGCGACCTCGGCGAGCGCCTCGGTCACCAGCACCTCCCCGGGCACGGCCTCGTCGACGAGGCGAGCGGCGAGGTTCACGATCGAGCCGTAGTAGTCGCCTCCCCGCTGCAGTACGTCGCCGTAGGCCACGCCGCCCCGCGGCACCACGGCGTCGTCGTCGAGACCCTCCATGAGCGCCAGCGCGGCACGACAGCCCCCGGCGGCGTCGGTGGCGGCGAACATCACCTCGTCGCCGATGAGCTTCACGATCCGGGCTCCGGAGCGGCTGGCGAGGTCCTGGGCGCGGGCCTCGAAGTCGCGGAGGAAGGCGGCGAGGTCCGGCGCGGCCATCGACCCGGACAGGGTGGTGAAGCCGACGAGATCGACGAAGCCGACGGCGTAGCGATAGACGAACCGCTCGACGTCACCCGTCATGGTGCGGCGGGTCCGTTCGATGGCCTGGAAGATCTGGCGGCGAAGGATCGCGTCGAGGTGCTCGGTCAGGCCGTCGAGCAAGCCGACCGCCTCAGCGGTCTGGTGGGCCAGCTCGAGCTCGCTGGCCCCCGACAGGAGCGAGGGCGACTCGACGTCGTTCAGGAACAGGGACACGGCCGCCTCGGCGATCCGGTTCGTGGCGGCACCGACCACCCGGACGAGGCCGAGCGCCTCGGACTCGCTGAACATCGACGACAAGCCGTCGAACACGGCGAGCGCCTCGATCTCTCGGTCGGCGAAGCCGATCTCACCGGCAGGCGAGTGCCCGGTCGGCTCGAAGCCGAACGCGGTCACCAACGCGTCGAACCGTGCTGCGGCGAGCCTCGACCGCTCGATCGCCTCGAGACGGGTCAGCAGATCGGCCGGGACGAGCATGCGATCACCGACCAGGGCGCCGAGAGCGAGCCGGGCGTGCGCGTCGACCATCTCGTCGATCGCGATGCCCTGCTCGCTCAGCCACCGCAGCAGGTCGAGCCGGCCGGTGCCGGCGTCGACGGCCGGGTCATAGAGGCCGGCGGCGCGGAAGTCGTCCTCTGCGGGCCGTTCGCTCATACCGCACACCCCCGCCACACCACCGAACGGTCGGCGGCGATCTGACCGTAGTGCGTCGTGACTACCGTGAGCCGGGATGGCCAGGAGCACGCACTCGGCGGTGGTCGACGACCGCAACGCCGGCATCGAGATCTACATCAACGGCGAGTTCTTCCCGCGGGCCGAGGCGCGGATCTCGGTCTTCGACAGTGGTTTCCTCGTGGGCGACGGGATCTGGGAGGGGATCCGCCTCCATCACGGTCGCTTCGCCTTCCTCGACCGTCACCTCGACCGCCTCGTCGCCGGTGCGGCGGCGATCGACCTCGACATCGGCACCCGGGCGTCGATCGAGTCGGCCCTCCACGAGACGGTCCGTCGCAACGGCATGACCGATGGCGTGCACGTCCGGCTGATGATCACCCGGGGCGACAAGTCGACGCCCTCCCAGCACCCGTCCAACGTGGTCGGCGGGCCGAACGTGGTCATCATCGCCGAGCACAAGCGAGCCGACCCGGAGGTCGCCCGCAGCGGCATCACCCTGTTCACGGCGACGGTCCGCCGGCCGCCACCCGACACCCTCGACCAGCGGCTCAACTGCCACTCCAAGCTCCACGAGGTGATCGCGCTCATCCAGGCGGTCGGTGCCGGCGCCGACGAGGCGCTGATGCTCGACCCGAACGGTGCCGTGGCGACCTGCAACGCCACCAACTTCTTCATCGTTCGGCGGGGCGAGGTGTGGACGTCGACGGGGTTCTACAACCTGGCCGGCGTCACGCGGGGGGTCGTGCTCGAGGTCGCCCGCGAGGCGGGGATCGTCGCGCTGGAGCGCGACTTCTCGCTGACCGACGTCTACGACGCCGACGAGGTGTTCGTCACGGGCACGTTCGGCGGGCTGACGCCGGTGTGCGAGGTCGATGGTCGGGTCATCGGTGACGGGTCGGGCCGCGGCCCGATGATCGAGCGCCTGGCTGCGCTCTACGCCGCCGCGATCGAGGCCGACGTGGAGGCCAGACGGTGACGCTGCGGATCAACATGTGGTCCGGCCCACGGGCCCTCTCGACGGCCATGATGTACGCCTGGGCCCAGCGGGCCGACACGACCGTCGTCGACGAGCCGCTCTATGCCCACTACCTCCGGGTCTCCGGTCGTGCGCACCCGGGTCGCGACGAGGTGCTCGCCGCGCAGGAGCAGGACGGGTCCGTCGTGGTCCGTGACGTCCTGCTCGGGCAGTTCGAGACGCCGGTCGTCTTCTTCAAGCAGATGGCCAAGCACCTCGTCGGTCTCGACCGCCGGTTCCTCGCCGCCGGACCGAACGTGCTGCTCACCCGTGACCCCGTGGACATGCTGACCTCCCTCCAGGTCCAGCTCCCCGACGCCGACCTCGACGAGACCGGCTTCGTCGAGCTGGTCGAGATCCTCGACGCCACGCTGGCGGCGGGGGAGGAGCCCATCGTCGTCGAGACGAGGGCGTTGCTCGCCGACCCGCCCGGTGTGCTGGCGGCGCTCTGCGAGCGGGTGGGCCTCGCCTTCGACGACGCGATGCTCTCCTGGCCCGCGGGCCCGAAGTCCGCAGACGGCGTCTGGGCACGGCACTGGTACGCCGGGGTGCACGCCTCGACCGGTTGGGAGCCCTACGCCCGCAAGGACGTCGAGCTGCTGCCCTCGCTCGAACCGGTGCTGCGTGCGGCGACGCCGCTGTACGAGCGCCTCCTGCGCCACCGCCTGGGCTGAGCCCGGTCGCTCCGAGCGCCGACGGCGTGGGCGTCGCCGACGTCGCCGGGTGGAACCGGAGGGTGGGGGTGGTCCGTGCACCGGTGGCACCGAGCGCCGTCACCGCGATGCCCTCGCCCATCGGTTGCCAGGGCACGGCCCCGAGCCGGCGGCGGTCCGACGTGCGGGCGCTCCGTCCATGGCCGGACCCTCCGCACATCGCCGCCCGGTGCGCCGGAGCCGTGGTCGGTCTCGCCGGAGCCGTCGTCAGGCGTCGGAGATGACGATCCCCGCTCGCACGACGAGGAAGATGCCCACGGCCAGCACCGCGACGGCGGCGAGTGGGACGATCACCTGCCGGGCCGTGGCGATGATCTCGTTGCCGTCCATCGCCCCGAACACCCGGTCGCGGAGGGCGACCATGCCCAGCCCGACGCTGACGAGCGCGATGGCCATGCCGGTGCCGAAGGCGAGGATCAGGAGCCCACCGAACGCGATGCGGTTGAGCTGGATCGCGCCGAGCAGCACGATGATCGCCGAGGTCGACGGAACCAGTCCGCCCGAGAGGCCGAGCAGGGCCAGCGTCTTCCAGCTCACCTTGCCCGACAGGTCGAGCTCGTCCAGGTCGTACTTGTGGGTGTGGGGGAAGATCCCGTGGCGATGCCATCCGGCGCCGTGGTCGTGGGAATGGTCGCCGTGGTCGTGCGAGTGGTCGCCATGGTCGTAGGAATGGTCGCCGTGGTCGTGCGAGTGGTCGCCGTGGCCGTGGGAGTGGCCGTGGTGGTCGCCGTGCGCATGATCGTGGTGGCCGTGGGAGTGGCCGTGGGAGTGGCCGTGGGTGTGGGGAGCGGCGACGGCGACGGCGGCCCCGCTGGCCTCGAGCAAGTCGTGATCGTGGGAGTGGTCGTGATGATCGTGGGCGTGCCCGTGTTCGTGGTCGTGGTCGTGGGAGTGCCCGTGGTCGTGGGAGTGGTCGTGATCGCGGTGACCGTGGTGGGCGTGGGCGTGGCCGGCTTCGAGCTCGGCCCGTCGAGCCGAGTACTCGCGGACCGCCATCACCACCAGCCAGATGCCGATGCCGAGCACGATGACGGCCGACAGCCCCTGGAGCCAGGGGTAGACGTTCTCGGGAGCGAACGCCGCGCCGGCGAGGTAGGTGATGATCCCGAGGACCAGCACGCCGAAGGTGTGCGACAGAGCGACCGCGACGGCGAGGATCAACGCCTGGATCTTCGTCCCACGGGTACCCACCAGATAGGCACCGATGACCGACTTCCCGTGACCCGGGGCCAAGGAGTGCAGCGCTCCGAGGAGGGCGGCGAAGCCGAGCGCCACGAGCATGCTCCCGAGGCCGCCGTCTGCGTCGGCGATCAGGTCGGAGAACGCGTCGCCGCCACCGTCGTCGTCGCCCGGGACGGAGTCGTCGAGCTCGGCCGGCCCGACCTCGTCGGAGGCGAAGACGTCGAACGCCACGGCCTCGGTGCGGGGGTTCTCGTCGGGATCGGGGAAGTCGGTGAGGCGCTGGGTGATCGACGACGACGAGACGTCACCGATGACCTCGGTGCGGTCGCCGACGACGACGATCTCGCGCCATCCCACCCGCTCGGTGAAGTTGCCGTCCTCGAAGACGATCGAGCGCTCGCCCGGCGACGCGGGGAGCGAGGCGGTCCAGCCGCACTCGACCCGGAGCGTGGTGAGGCCACCGTCGCCGTCCTGGCGGAGGACCGATGCCGTCGGGCCCACGAGGTCCGGAACGACACCGTCGACGAGGACCTCCATGGACTCGAGCAGCGTCGAGCAGTGCGACGCCGGGTCGGCCTCGATCCGGTCGCCGTCGGCCTGGGTGGGCGTCTCGGCGAGATCGAGCACGTAGTCGATCTGCAGCCCGTCTGGGCTCGCCAGGATCCCGACGTAGCGGTCGATGGCGAAGGGACCGAACTCGTGCGCCGATGCCGGGCTGGGCATCCCCAGCACGACGATCGCGGCCACCGCCGTGAACAGCAGGCCACGCCGGAGCTTGGTCATGAGAGCACCTTCGGGGAGTCGTCGTCAGAGGTCGTGTCGGCGCCCTCGAGGGGACGCAGCGAGTCGTTGCGGCTCGTCCACGCGAGGAGGACGGCAGCCGCCACCAGCGCGAGGAGGACGAACCAGAAGTTCCGGGGCCAGACCCGCAGCGGGGTCGCCACGCGCTCGACGGGGAGATCGGTGCCGGCGATGCGCTCGATCATCCAGGCGATCGCGTAGAGGCAGCTCGCACCGGCGACGCCGTAGAGCGCCGCACCGGCGATCGCGGTCCGACGCAGCACCAGCATCACCGGGAACACCAGGACGGCGATCGTGACGGTGGCGGTGATCGTCCCCAGGTTGAAGGCCAGCACGGCGAGCGGCGTCCCGAACCGATCGAGACCCACCTCGAGGTAGCCGTGGGCGAACCCGAGCCCTTGCACCGCGCCGAGCGCTCCGGCGACCAGGCGATCGCGGGACGTGAACCGGAGCATGGCGTGGAGGGCCACGACGAGGAGCGAGGCGGCCACGGCGGTGCCGACGAGATCGGACGGCAGGTCGACGGCAGGGACTGCGAGTGCCCACAGCACGACGCTGCTGGCCAGCAGCGACGTGCCGAGCAGGCCGACGCCTCGTCGGGTCGCGTCGCGGAGGGTCGGGGCGGCGCCGAGCGGACGACCGGCGGTGGACGCCAGGGCGGCGGGCAGCAGGAGCACCACGATGAAGAGCAGGTGGTCGACTCCCCGGGCGATCACCTCGGTGCCGAGGCCGCGGGCGGCGCTGATCGACTCGAGGGCGCCGACGTCGTCGAGCTCGATGGCCTGTGATGTCATCCCGATCGAGAAGCCGAGGAGGTGGTCGCCCTCGTTGTCGATGCGGGCCGTGCCCCAATCGTTCTCGACCAGGAACAGCGCATCGCGCTCGGGCATCGCGTGGATGATGCCGTCGTAGTCCACCCGGAACTCTCGTGGTGCACCGTCGAAGGTGCGCTCGACGGTGAAGGGCACGAGCACGTAGCCACCGGCCGCTTGCAGGTACCCGGGCGTCTCGGCGAAGGCGAGTTCCCACTCACCCTCGAGGTCGCCGATCGCCAGGTGCTCGGCGGTGTAGGCGCGGATCGCGGCGAAGTTGGCGACGGCCACGGCCTCGGCCTCGTCGGGGTCATCGGGGAAGTCGATGCCGAGGATCTCGCCCAGATCGGCCTGCGGATACTCGACCCGGCCCTCCACCTCGGTGTCGGTGAACGACATGTAGACGTAGCTCTGGATGCCCGAGTGAGCTGCGGCGCCGGAGCCCAGGGCCACGAGGGCCCCCAGGCCGACGAGCGCGGCGATCACGACCCGGGCCGGCGCACGTCGCCCCCGTGGGCGCCGGGGCGTCCGGGCGCGGGGGTGGCGCCACCTCGGCCCCGTGGAGCTCTGACCACGCGCGGGCCTCGACATGGCGGCGATGCTAGGGGCCGGTCCGAAACCGTGCGTGGCGCGCTCGACGTGGTTGGGCGTTTGCTGTGAGTGGCGAGATCAGACGGTGGGCCGACGTCGTCCCTGCGTGGAGGGTTGCTCAGGCGAGGCTGAAGCCGGGAGGTCCGTCGGCCGTCACCCCGATGTGTGCCGCCACGTGGCCCGTCGAGCCCAGCTCGGCGAGCACGCCGGCGGTCTCGCCCGGGTCGACCCCGAAGACGAGCCCGCCGGAGGTCTGGGCGTCGGCGACGAGGAGTTGGTGGAGCTCGTCGTGCGATCCGGCGTCGAGGAGGTCGACCCCCCAGGCCAGGTTGCGGCGGCTCCCGCCCGGCATGATCCCGTCGGTCGCGTGGTCGACCGCGCCGGTGAGGAAGGGCACCGCATCGAACTCGACGTTCACCCGCACGCTCGACTCGATCGCCATCCGGCCGAGGTGTCCGAGGAGGCCGAACCCGGTCACGTCGGTGCAGCCCGTGGCCCCGGCGGCGAGAGCGACCCGAGCGGCGATGTCGTTGAGGCGAGTCATCGACTCGATGGCGCCGTCGGCCTCGTCGGCGGTGGCGACGTCGGCCTTGATCGCCGTGGTGATCACGCCGATCCCCAGCGGCTTGGTCAGGATCAGATCCTGCCCGGGGCGCAACCCCGCGTTGGTGAGGATCCGGTCGGGGTGCACCTCGCCGGTGACGGCCATGCCGTACTTGGGCTCGGGGTCGTCGATCGTGTGGCCCCCGACCACGGCGAAGCCACCGGCGCGGGCGATGTCCTGACCGCCGGCGAGCAGCTCGCCCAGCAGCTCGGTCGGGAGCGCGTCGCTGTTCCAGCCGACGAGGTTGAGGGCGAAGAGCGGTCGGCCGCCCATGGCGTAGACGTCGGACACGCTGTTGGCCGCCGCCACGCGGCCCCAGGTGCGCGCGTCGTCGACCACCGGCGTGATGAAGTCAGCGGTGGAGATGAGGGCCCGCTCGTCGTCGAGCCTCCACACGGCGGCGTCGTCGCCGGTGGCGGTGCCGACGAGGAGCTCGCCGGGCTGGTCGGTCTGCAG
>JBCCTY010000009.1:0-34141 GCA_039197885.1 Actinomycetota bacterium
ACGGCATCGCTCGTCCCGGACGACGCCGTCCTGGACGTGGTGGCGTCGACGGTGGCCGTGACGGATGAGTACCGGGGGCACCGCAGGATGACCCTCACCTACCCGGCGCTGCACCGAGCCGGGCGGATCGTCTGGTTCGCGACCGGCGAGTCGAAGCGGCCGATGCTGCGCCGGCTGCTCGCCGACGACCCCACCATCCCCGCCGGGCGGGTGGCGTCGGACCGCGCCGTGCTGGTGACCGACGTCTCCCTCGACTGAGGCGGGCGCGAACGCTCAGACCAGGCGTTCGACCATGCGCTGCTCGACGTGGGAGAGGTGGGCCTCGGAGCTCTGCCCCGCGAGTGCGACGTCACCGGCGCAGATGGCGTCGGCGATCGCGGCGTGGTCGTGCACCGACTGCTCGACGATGTCGCCCACCGCCGACCGGTTGGCCTCCGCGCTGAGCAGCGAGTCGAACTCCTCGGAACGGAAGAGTCGGTCGAGCACCTTGCCGTAGAGCTCGATCAACAGCGCGTTGTCGCAGGCCGCGGCGATGGTGGTGTGGAACTGGCGGTCGAGTCGCCGGAACTCGTCGATGGTCAGGCCCTCGCGGAACTGCTTGGCCGCCGCGCGGATTCGCACCTTGTCGGCGTCGTCGGCGCGAGCGGCGGCGAGCTGGAAGATCGGGAGCTCGAGCACGCGGCGGGTCTCGAAGAGCTGGCGCACGAACTCCTTGCGGTCGTCGTCGCGGTCGAGGACGACCTCGGGCAGCCGCTCGGCGACGAATACACGGTTGCCGCGGCGCTCCACGACACCCAGCGACACGAGCCCCTGCATCGCCTCGCGGATGGAGGTCCTCGCCACACCGAAGCGCTCGGACAGGTCACGCTCGCTCGGGACGCGGGCACCGGGTGCGAGCTCGCCCGACACGATCGAGCCGAGCAGCTGGGTGCGGACCTGCTCCGACACCGTCTCGCGCGAGATCGGGCCGATCGTCAGGCCGTCGCTCATCCTCGCTCTCCTCGCTCCTCCAGAGGTCCGGCCGCGCACCGGGAGCAGGAGCCTAGTGCCACGACGCCCCTCACCCGTGATGTCCGACACAGGCGTCGCGACGTACCGATCGGGGACCGGCAGACGGCGCGCCCGTCGAGCTGCGGCTCGGGCGGGCGGAGGCTCAGCGCGCCGGGACCTCGGGCCAGGTCGACGGGCGATCGATGCCGGCCCGCGCCAGCAAGGATCGCTGCCGGTCGTCGGCCTCGGCGAGGAGCGCGGCCTCGTCGAGCCGGGTCGAACGCCCGTCGCGCACGACGATCTCGCCGTCGACCACCACGTCGCGCACGTGGCGAGCCGCGCCGCCCCAGACGAGCTGGAGCGCGACGTCGCCACGGGGCGCGAGCTCGACGCGGCTCGTGTCGATGACGACGAGGTCGGCACGCTTGCCGACCTCGATCGATCCGACCCGATCAGCCATGCCGACCGCCGCGGCCCCGTCGATCGTGGCGAGCGCGAAGGCGGTGTCGGCCCCGAACGCGGTGGGCGCCAACCGTCCGTCGCGAGCGATCCCTGCGAGCAGCGCCGCAGCGGAGAAGATGTCGTGGTGGTCACCAGCGTTGGCGGCGTCGCAACCCAGACACACCCGGCCACCCCGCTCCACCAGCTCGTGGTGGCGTCCGGCGCGGAGGATCCCCTGCCCGAGCCGCACGTAGGCCCATGGGCAGGCCGCGACCGCGACATCGCGCTCGAGGATCAACTCCAGCTCGTCGTGGCCGAGCCAGACGCCATGGCCGAGGAGGAGGTGCGGCCCGAGGACGCCCAGCGACTCGAGGTGCACCACGGGCGGCCGACCCGTCCTGGCGAGGTACGACGCCGTGTCACCGCTGCTCGGTGAGAGGTGCATCGTCATCCCGGCGTCGCACTCGCGCGCCAGGTCGGCCGCGCCGGCCAGCAGCCCGTCGCTGGCGAGGTCGTGACCGACCAGCGTGACCCAGCCCTCGATGAGCCCTCCCGCCGGCCATCGCTCGAGCACCTCGCGCTGCCCGTCGAGCACCTCGTCGGTCGCGCCGGAGAACGGCACGTCCTCGACGTCCCACCCCCATCGCCCGATCGACCCGCGGATCCCCGCTGCTGCCATGCCGGCGGCCACCCGGTTGGGGTGCCCGACCGTTCCCGCCTCGATGACGGTCGTCGTGCCACTGCGGAGACACTGCAGCGCGGTCAGCGACGCGGCGAGCTCGTCGTCGTCGCCGTCGTGGGCGCCGTGGATCGGCACGGCCCAGTCGAAGATGGCTTCGTCGGAGGTGATGAGGTCGGGGATGCAGCTGCGCACCAACGGATCGCCGGTGTGGTGCTGGTGCCCGTTCACCAGGCCCGGAACGACGAGGCAACCGCGGGCGTCGAGCTCGGCGGCGCCGGTGTGGGCCGCCCGCAACCGCTCCGTGGCCCCGACGTCGACGATCACCCCGTCGGTCACGGCCACCGAGGCGCCCGTGACCACCTCACGGCCCGGCGCCATCGTCACGACGTCGCCACCGACCACGAGGAGGGATCCGTCCATCACCTCGACCCTAGTGGCGGCAGACGGTCAGACCATCCGACCATCGTGCCCGGCCGGTGCTACGGTCCCGAGCGACGCGCCGGAACGGAGGACCGCCCGAGATGTCTGAGCCGACCGCCGATCATCCTGCGGCCGCCCGCTGGACCCACATCGCCCTCCGGGTGAGTGACATCGACCGGACGATCGCGTTCTACGAGGAGTTCACGCCGCTGCGCCTCCTCGACCGCCGCGAGGACGACGACGGCTACGGCGCCTGGTTGGGCCACCCCGAACCCGCCGAGCACCCCTTCATCCTGGTGCTCGCCCAGTTCTTCCCCGACAAGGACCCGTTCAAGTCGGCGCCGATGGCCAAGCTCGCCCCCTTCGCCCACCTCGGCATCGAGGTGCCCGAGCGGGCCGACGTCGACCGCTACGCGGCCATCGCGGAGGCCGGCGGCCACCTCTCGCTCGGACCGGTCCAGATGCCGGCACCGATCGGCTACGTCTGCTTCATCACCGATCCCGACGGCAACACCATCGAGTACTCGCACGACCAAGGGGTCTACGCCAAGGCTCGCGAGGTGTGGGGCTGACCCCGATCGAGGTCGTCGAGCGCTACCTGGCGTCGTTCACGACCGGTGATCCCGACCGCATCGCCTCCTTGGTGACCGCCGACTTCGAGAACCGGCACCACAGCGCCCTCGGTGGGGGTTGCACGGGGCGTGCGGCGTACCGGGAGCGGCTGCCCGGGTTCCTCGCCGACCTGCCCGAGCTCCGCTACGAGTCGCAGGGCCCGATCGCCGAGGGGTTTCGGGTCGCGGCGCCGTATCGGCTGACGGCTCGACCGGGTGGCGTCGACGTCGAGGTCCACGGGGTGATGATCGTGCAGGTCCGGGGCGAGCTGGTCGCCGCCCGCACCGACTACTGGGACTCCCACACCTTCCTCCGCCAGATCGGCGAGATCGACTGACGACCCGAGCCGTGGGGCGGCGGGTCAGGTCGTCGACGTCAGGCGCCGCCAGTCCTTGCGACACGTCCGGTCGTGCAACCGCTCGACCGACGCCGACGACGGGAGCAGCTCGGCCAGGGCCGCGGCGTCGATCGGCCGCCGAGACCCGACCGGTCCCGGATCGACCTGCGCCGAGGTGACCACCGTCCCACCAGGGCGAACGACCCGGAACAGCTCGGTCACCCGACCGGGAGCCTGGACCGCCGGCGCCGAGGCGAACAGGCCGTCGGCCCGCACCATCGAGGCACAGCCCGTCGCGAACGGGAGGTCGGCCGGGTGAGCGACCACCGCGAGCGCCCGGAACAGCCGGGCTCGTCGGGCCGCCGCGACGCCCGGAGCCACCACCGCTGCGCCACGCGCGTCGACGTCGGCGGGATCGGTCCCGACCACCACCGTCACGGACGGACCAATGGTCACCCGTCCGGGGTGCCGGGCGTGCGGGCCGGCGGGCGATCGACGACCGAGACATCGGGCGGGGCGCCGCCGTTCCGCTCGGGGGCCTCGGGTTCCGGCTCCTGCCCGGGTGGGGGCGGCACCGCGCCACCGGGCAGGACGGGCCCGATCTGCTGCGTCGGCGGATCGTCGCGACGGCGCCGAAGCCGACGGAACAACCTCTGGCGGAGCGGGAGACGATCGCCGGCCGGCTCCTCTGTGCCCCGGCCGACGTCGGCGGGCAGTGGGAGCAACATCACCGGGACCGGCACCTGTCGAGCGATCCGCTCGTGGGGCATCAGCACCAGCCGGCTCCCGCTGCCCACGGTCGTGGGTGGCCGCGCCGCGAGCACGACGAGCCCTGCGCCCACGTCGTCGCGCAACCGGACCAGCGACCCCGTGAAGCTCTCTCCCGGAACCCATCGACGGACCTCGAGGTCGACGTCGACGCGAGCCGCACGGACGCGGAGGTCGGGCTCGGTCGACTCGTCGTCGCTCGTCAGGAGCGCGACGAGCGAGGCGTCCCACCGCTCGCACTGCTCGAGCACCCAGTCGGGCACGCGGAGCGGGTGCTGCGACCCGATCAACACCACCTCGGGGGTCGTCAGGAGCGGGTCGACCGGCGGGACGTCCTCGTCCATCGACCGCGGTCCACGAGCCAGGCCGCGGGCCACGAGGATCGGGCCGATCAGCTCGAACACCACCACCGAGCCGAGCACGATCGTGGCGGCCTCGGTACCCGGTCCATCGAGCTGCTCCCCCGCCAGGACCGCCAGTCCGACGGCGACACCGGCCTGTGGCACCGAATCGATCCCGAGGCGGAACCCGTCGCGCAGGGCCATCCCGCCGATCGATCCGCCGATGACGCCGCCGACGATCTTCGTCACGGTGCGCACCACGAGGTAGCCGAGGCCCACCAGGCCGACCTGGGGGACGTCCTCGAGGTGGATCGACGCACCGGCCAGCGCGAAGAACAGCAGGTAGAGGGGCTGCTCGATCGTGCGGATCGTCCGGAACAACCGAACGGAGAACTCCTCCGGCGCCCGGGTCGCCGCCACGGCGCCGCCGATCAGCGCGGCGAGCGGGAGCGAGATGTCGAACTGCTCGGCGATCGTCCAGCCCACGAGCAGGTGGACCAGCACGAACAGGAGCAACTCGCCCGAGGTCTCGATCTGGGAGCCGAACCGAGCGATGAGCAGTCCGAACGCCACGCCGAGCACCGCGCCGCCGATGCCCAGCTGCACGAAGTTGCCGAGCGCGTTCTCGACGGTGGCGTCGTCGTCGGCCAGCAGGATCGCGACCGGCAGGACCGCAGCGAAGGTCGTGGCCGCCAGCGCATCACACACCGCATGCGAGCTGACGAGGCCGCTCGGATACGAGCCCTGGGCCTTCGCCGACGTCACGACCGAGGCGATCGTGAGCGGCGCGCCGGCGCCGGCGAGGGCGGCCAGGAGCAGCGCCGTCGCCCGGTCGGAGCCCAGCGCGATCGACGCGCCGTAGACCGCCAGGCCGGACAGCACGTACTGGACGATGCCCGCCGACAAGGCCCACCGGGTCGCTCGCAGGGCTCGGGCCGAGACCCGCTCGCCGATGAGGAACATCAGGATCGCCAGTGCGACCTCGGTGATCGGAGCGAGGCGGGCGAGCTCGGTGCCGGTGAGCAACTCGAACCCGGACGGGCCGAGCGCAGCCCCGACGACCAGGAAGCCGACCAGCTCGGGGACCTTGCGTCGGGCGAGCAACCGGCTCGCCAGGTAGGCCAGCCAGGCGAGGACGCTGAGCGCGGCGAGGCCGTCGGTCACGACGCCGCCCTGCGGTGCGGTGCGGTCGGATCCGGCTGCACCGCGCCAACGGTACCCCGCCCCGGGCTCCCGACCCGGGCCCGCCCCGGCCCCCGAACATGACGATTCCTCGTCACGGGGACGTCACATCCGTTCGTCAGGGCACGGACGGGGCTGTGGCGTCGAGGCGACGGATCATCACGATCTCGGAGGTCCGGACCGAGGCGACGCGGACGGCCCAGGCGTCGATGACCCCGCGTCCCCGATCGGTCGCGAAGAACGTGGTCATCTGCCCCTCCTGGGCGTAGGCGTCGGCCCCGTCGACGCGCCGCTCGGAACCGTCGCCGAGCAGCACGACGTGGGCGACGTGCTCCACCGGTGTGAGCGGAGCCACGGGGCGGACGGTCGGGTCGATCACCTCGGTCCAGGTCATGGCTCGACCGTACGACGGCCCCCGTGTGCATCGATAGAGGGGCAACCGGGGGAAATCGCGGCCGTTCCGTCCACAGGGTCGGTGGACAACGGACCGGGCCGGGTGCCCTCAGCCGGCGTCGCTCAGCGGCGAGAAGCTCGGCGATCGTCGCTCGACGAAGCTCGCGACGCCCTCGGTGAAATCGGCCCGTCGGAGCGAGGCGCGCATCAGCTCGTCGCTGGCGTCGGCAGCGGCCGGCAGCTGCTGGTCGAGGTGGCCCCAGACCTGCTGCTTCATGATCCTCATCGAGGTCGGCGACGAGTGCTCGACGAGCTCGCGGGCGTAGGCGAGGGTCCCGTCGAGGAGCTCGTCGGGTGGGAACACCCGGTTGACGAGACCGATCTCGGCTGCCTCCTCGGCCAGCACGACGCGGCCGGAGAAGAGCAGGTCCATCGCGGCGGCGGGGCCGACGAGGCGGGGCAGCGACCAGCTCATGCCGTGCTCGGCGATAAGGCCTCGGCGGGCGAAGGCGGTCGTGAACTTCGCGCCGGCGGCCGCAAAGCGGAGGTCACAGAAGAGCGCCTGGGCCATGCCGATCCCGGCACAGGCGCCGTTGATCGCGGCGATGACCGGCTTCGGGATGCGGGTCGTCTCGAGCATCTGGCGACGCATGACGGCGCCGCCGTTCGTTCCACCTCCCGCGCCGATGCCCTGGAGCGCGTCCATGTCGGCGCCGGCGCACCAGCCGCGGCCGGCACCGGTCACCACGATGACGACGACGTCGTCGTCCGCAGCCGCCTGATCGAGCAGCTCGAAGTAGCGCTCCTCGAGCTCGCCGGTCCAGGCGTTGAGCCGGTCGGGGCGGTTCAGCGTGAGGATGGCGACGCGATCGCGCACCTCGTAGAGCACGGTGTCGGACATGGTTCCCCTCAACTCCTCAGGGCGGCGACGCGTTCGATGACGGCCTCCGCCTCGGTCACGAATCTGTGGACGAGCTCGCCGGCGGGGACCAGCTCGTCGATGGCCCCGGCGCCCTGCCCGGCGGGCATGAACTCACGGTCGAGCGCGACCGAGCCCTCCGCGGCCTCCGGCCCGGCGCCCAGGTGGTTGGCGCCCTCGCGGGCGGCGTGGACGGCTTGCTGCGGGAAGGGCTGGAGCCGCTCGGGGGTGCGTTCGAACTCGTCGGTCCAGGTCGTGCGGACGACCCGGCAGGTCTTGCCGGTGTAGGCCCGCGAGATCACGGTGCCGTCCTCGTGCAGCCGGAGGAGCGTGTCCTTGTAGCCGTCGACCGTGCGCGCCTCGTGCGTTGCGATGAAGCGCGTTCCCACCCAGATGCCGTCGGCCCCCAGTGACAGCGCCGCAGCGAGGCCGCGACCGTCGAAGAGCCCACCGGCGGCGACGACCGGTACCCGTTCACCGACCGCGTCGACCACCTGCGGCACGAGGGCCATCGTGGCGACGGTTCCCGTGTGGCCGCCGGCCTCGGTGCCCTGTGCCACGACCAGATCGCAGCCGGCCTCGACCGCTGCGACGGCGTGGCGAACCTTCCCGCACATCGACGCGACGAGCACGTTGGCGTCGTGGAACGCCTCGATGGCGTCGCGGGGCACACCGAGCCCGGCGACGAACACGCGGGCTCCCCCGTCGATGATCGCCCGGACCTGCTCGTCCTGCAGCCCGGCGGCGGTCAACAGGTCGACGCCGAACGGGCGGTCGGTCAGGCCGCGGGTCGCCGCGATCTCCTCGACCAACCGGGCCTGGTCCATCGTCGACGCGCCGAGGCAGCCGAATCCGCCGGCCTCGGACACCGCCGCGACCAGACGGTGGTACGAGACCCCACCCATCCCGGCGAGCATCACCGGGTGCTCCACCTCGAGCACCTCGGTCAGCCGTGTGCGCATCGCTCCCCCTCCGTCGCTCCCCTGCGACATCAGTCCTTGGCGATCTCCTCGATCGTCACCGACGTCATCACGTCGCCCACCGCGATCTGCTGGGTGACCTCGATGCCCTCGGTCACGTAGCCGAAGAGGTTGTAGGCCTTGTCGAGCTTCGCTCGGCAGTCGTCGATGGTGATGAAGAACTGCGAGCCGTTCGTGTCGGGTCCGGCGTTGGCCATCGCGACCGCCCCGAGCGTGTACTCGCCCTGGACCGGCTCGTCGGCGAACTTGTAGCCGGGCCCACCGGTTCCGGTGCCCGACGGGCACCCACCCTGGATGACGAAGCCGGGGACGACGCGATGGAACGTCAAGCCGTCGTAGTAGCCACTCCGGGCCAGGTGGACGAAGTTGTTGACCGTCGCCGGCGCCAGCGCCGGATCGAGGTCCATGACGATCGTGCCCTTCGGCGTCTCGATCGTCGCCCGGTGGATCTTGTCGGTGTCGATCTCCATGGGCGGGGCTGCAGCCACGTGGCACTCCTGTTCGGTGACGGACCCGCAGTCTGGCAGGACCGGTCGTCGCGCACGAGCCGCTGGCGGTCCCTCCGGCGCGTCCGGGCAGCGAGGTCGACCGACACCCCCGACGGGTGTCCCTCAGCGGTGGCGACCGCGATGCCGATGGTGCCCCATGGAGGAAGCGCCGCCGCCCGCCGATGGCCCGGCCGCGCTCGCATCCATGGACCTCGACCGGGACGACGACCAGCGGTGGCCCGTGATCGCCTCGGTCGTGCTCGCCCTGCTCCTGCCGGTCGCCGTGATCCTGTCGTGGCCCCAGGGGGTCGGCTCGGCGGCCGGTGGCACCCCGACGTGGGACCCCACCGAGCTCACACCCGTGCGGCCGGCCACGAACCTCGGCGGCCTGCCGCTCGTCATGGTCGTCGAGGAGACGGCGCGCGATCTCCCGCAGTTCTGGGCGGAGCAGGCCCCTCGCCTCTGGGGGGAGGAGTGGCGTCCGGTCGTGAACGTCGAGGCCTACCTGCTCCGGGAGGGGAGCTACCCGACCTGCGGTCCCACCCTCGACGAGCTCGCCGAGGCACGCATGCAGGCCTACTACTGCGCGGCCACCGACACCGTGGCCTGGGACGCCGAGGAGCTCTTCCCGGCGATCTATGGCTGGTTCGGCGACGCCGCGCCGGCGGTCGTCATGGCCCACGAGTGGGCCCACGCTGCCCAGGACCGCATGGTGGCGCGGCAGACCACGGTGGTCAGCGAGCTCCAGGCCGACTGCCTCGCCGGCGCCTGGCTGGCGGAGGCCCCACCGGCGCTCCGGCCCGCAGCCGAGGACTTCCTCGATCGCGCTGCGTCGTTCTTCGCGTGGATCGGCGACCCGGCCGACACCCACCTCGCCATCGAGGAGCGTCACGGCACCGGCGGAGAGCGGCTCCGTTCGTTCGGCACCGGCTACCGCCAGGGTCCCGCCGCCTGCATCGTGTCACCGGGCCGCCTCGCCGGCCCCTGACGGCCGGGCCGTTCACTCGGGGTGGACGACACCGTCGGGGTCGAGCTCGACGGCGCGACCGATGTGCTCGGTCCGGCACATGTCGACCAGCAACTCCGCGTCACGGGTGCTGCCCCAGGCCCGGCGTCGGTCCGGCGTGGCGATCGCGACGAGACCGACCTCGGCACCGTCACGGCCGTGCATGACGGTGTAGGCCTCGATGGTCCCGGGGCCGACATGATCGTCGGCCGCACCGGTCGTGGGCTCGGCGTCGACCTTCGCCTGCACGTCGTCGTGGCGGAACCCGGCAGCGGGAGGCTCGGTCGAGTACAGCCCGATGGCGTGCTTGGTGACGTAGCCACCGTTGGCGGTGCACAGCCCGATCGAACCGGCGTCCTCCCGGAGCACCCCGACCATCGTCGCGATCGAGTGCATGACGTAGTTGTTCAACGGCCCACCCGCGAAGGTCAGGCCGCCCGTGACGGTGAGCTGGCGGTCCTGACCGAGTCCCAGCTCGGTCGCGCCGATCTGCACGGCCGAGGGGAAGCAGCTGTAGAGGTCGACGTGGGCGAGGTCGTCGGCCCCGACGCCGGCGAGCTCGAACGCGCGGGCGCCCGCGTGCCGGATGGCGGGGCTCGAGTGCAGATCACCGCGGTTCGTGACGTTCGCGGTGTCCATGCCGTCGGTGCCGACGAGCGGGAACACCCAGCGGTCCCGGGGCACACCGAGCCGTTCGGCGGCCTCGACCGTGGTGAGGATGACGGCGGCCGCCTGGTCGAGGTCCCAGTTCGAGTTCATGGCTTTCGTGTAGGGGAACCCCACCATGCGGTTGTCGTCGTCGGGTTCACGGATCTGCTCCCAGGTGAGCGGCTCGCGGCGCCAGGCGAAGGGGTTCTCGACCGCCACCCGGTTGAAGCCCTCCCAGAGCCGGGAGATCCGGTCGCGGTGGTCGTCGACCGACTCGCCACGGGACGCACGGATCGCGCTCTCGAAGAGCGGGTAGAAGTTGATCGGCATCTCGAGCCCACGCGACCGCTCGTGCTCGTTGCTCATCGTGACGTCGGCACCCAGCACCTCGTCGGGCTCGACCCCCTCCTGGATCGTGGTCGGGATCTTCACCCCGGCGGCCCGAGCCCGACGGCGGGTGTAGATCGTCTCGCAGCCGACCAGCACGACGGTCTCGTGGCGGCCGGCCAGCAGGTCACCACACGTCAGGTTCACGAGGTACTGCGGGGTGTTGCCCCCGTCGGTGGACAGTCCGGTCGTGGCTCCGGTCGCACCGATGCGCTCGGCGACGATCCGGGCCGGATCGGGATAGCGCCACGCGCCGTTCACGACGCGTACCGCCGTGGCCCCTGCCGCGAGCGCTGATGCGCCCGAGTCGTCGACCGCCGCCTCGACGGCCTGCGTCATCAGGGCGACCGTCTCGACGGCCTCGGCCGGTGCGCATCGTTGGACCACCTGGCCGACTCCGACGACGACCGGCGTGCGGGGATCGAGCGTCACGGGGGCCTCCTGGGTCGGTGCGTGCGAGAACGTACCGGCCCCGAGCGATGCGAGGCGAAGGCGTCGGCTGCGGCGACGGCCACTGCGGAATCCTCAGTGCTCGCACCGAGTTCCCCTGTCACGCCGAACCGAGGAGCGGAGCGTGGCTGCAACGGAGATCGAGACCGACGTGATCGTGCTCGGGATGGGCATCGGCGGCGAGGCCGTCGCGGGATCCCTCGCCGAGCATGGCCTCGAGGTCGTGGGTGTCGAGAGCGAGCTGGTCGGCGGCGAGTGCCCGTACTGGGGCTGCCTCCCCTCGAAGATGATCGTCCGGGCCGCCTCGTTGCTGACCGAGGCCCGCCGCGTCGACGGCGTCGCCGGCACGGCCACCGTGGAGCCCGACTTCACGCCGGTCGCAGACCGCATCCGTGAGGAGGCGACGGCCGGTTGGGACGACACCATCGCCGTGGATCGCTTCACCGACCGCGGCGGTGTGTTCGTGCGGGGCGAGGGCCGACTCGACGGACCCGACCGGGTCGTCGTGGGCGAGACGACCTACGTCGCCCGACGGGCGGTCGTCGTGGCGAGCGGCACCGACGCGTTCATCCCACCGATCGAGGGCATCGACACCGTCGACGTCTGGACGAATCGCGAGGCGGTGTCGACCAAGGAGGTCCCCGACTCGCTCGTCACGCTCGGCGGCGGCGCCATCGGTCTGGAGCTCTCGCAGGCCTTCGCCCGCTTCGGGAGCACCGTGACCGTCGTCGAGGCGGCGGACCGGCTCCTTCCCCAGGAGGAGCCGGAGGCGTCCGCTGTCGTCGCCGAGGTGCTCCGGTCGGAAGGGGTGGACGTCGTCACCGGCGTCGCCGCGACCAAGGTCGAGCGCGACGGCGACGACGTGATCGTGACGCTGGCCGACGGGCGGGAGCTGCGCGCCGAACGACTCCTCGTCGCCACCGGTCGTCGCGCCCGCCTCGACGGCATCGGGCTGGAGACCGTCGGGATCACCCCGGCGGAGCACCGGTTCCTCCCCACCGACGACACCCTCCGGGTGCGCGACGGACTCTGGGGCGTCGGCGACGTCACGGGGCGAAGTGCCTTCACCCACGTCGCCGCCCACCAGGCGAAGATCGTCGTCGCCGCGATCCTGGGCGAGGACGAGGAGGTGGGTCGGCGGGTCGACGCCGCCCTCCCGGCCGTCACGTTCACCGATCCGGAGGTCGGGTCGGTCGGCCTCACCGAGGCGGCTGCCCGCCAGGCCGGCCGGAACGTTGCGGTCGCGACCCAGCAGGTGCCCTGGTCGGCCCGTGGGTGGCTCCACGGGCCCGGCAACGAGGGCCTGATCAAACTCGTGGTCGACACCGACCGCAACGTGCTCGTGGGCGCGACGTCGGTCGGGCCACACGGCGGCGAGGTCCTCGGCCTGCTGGCGCTGGCGGTGCACGCCGAGATCTCGATCGACACCCTGCGCTCGATGATCTACGCCTACCCGACCTTCCACCGGGGGGTGGAGGACGCGCTCGACGCCCTCCGCTGACCGGCACCGGTGCGGAGCGCGCCCGTCAGGTGGCGAGACGCACCAGGTCGCCGAGCTCGGTGTCGTCGAGGTCTCCGAGGCCGGCGCCGTCGGCGCCGAGGACCGCGTCGGCGATCCGGCGCTTGCCCGCCAGCACCGCGGCGATGCGCTCCTCGACCGTGCCGAGCGTGACGAGGCGATGGACGGTGACCGGCCTGGTCTGCCCGATCCGCCAGATCCGGTCGGACGCCTGGTCCTCGACGGCCGGGTTCCACCAGCGGTCGTAGTGGACGAGGTGAGCGGCCCGGGTCAGCGTGAGGCCCGTCCCACCGGCTCGGAGCGACAACAACAGGACGGGGACCTCGCCGCGCTGGAACCGGTCGACGATGCGGTGACGTGCTCGCGGGGCGAGCCGACCGGTGAGCAGCTGCGCAGCGACGCCACGTGTGGCGAGGTGGGCATCGAGCAGGCCGAGCATCTCGACGTACTGGCTCACCACGACGACGGGCTCGCAGGCCTCGAGCAGATCGTCGAGGAGCGCATCGAGCCGGCCCAGCTTCCCGGAGCGGTCCGGGCGGGAATCGCCGTCGCCGAGGTGCTGGGCAGGATGGTTGCAGATCTGCTTGAGCGTCGTCAGGAGCCGCAGGACGCGCCCGCGCCGCTCGATGCCCGACGATCGACGCACGTGCCCGAGCAACTCGTCGACGGCGGCGGCATAGAGGCGGCGCTGCTCGTCGCCGAGCGCGACCTCGTGGTCGACGACCGTCCGCCGCGGGAGGTCGGGCACGATGGTCGGGTCGGTCTTGGTCCTCCGGAGCAGGAACGGGGCGAGGACCGCATCGAGCTCATCCGACGAACGGCGTCGAGCACCGCTCACGATCGGCCGGGTGTGGCGGCGGTCGAACTCGGCTGACGAGCCCAACAGGCCCGGGAGGCACCAGTCGAAGATCGCCCACAGGTCGCCGAGGCGGTTCTGCACCGGTGTCCCCGTGAGCGCCAGTCGACTGCCGGCACGTAGTCGCCGCACCGCCCGAGCCGTGTCGCTGGTCGGGTTGGCGAGGACCTGTGCCTCGTCGGCGACGACCAGATCCCAGGAGCGAGCGCCGAGCTCGGTGACGTCGCGACGCGTCACGCCGTAGCTGGTGACGACCACGTCGTCGACCCCGATCGTCCCGAGCGCTCGGCTCGGTCCGTGGTGGCGGTGGACGACGACGCCAGGAGCGAAGCGACGCAGCTCGTCGATCCACACGTCGAGGAGTGAGGTCGGACACACGACGAGCGTCGGCCCGTCGGCGTGACACCGAGCTCGCCGGTGGAGGTGCAGCGCGATCACCTGGACGGTCTTGCCCAGGCCCATGTCGTCGGCCAGGCACCCGCCGAGGCCGAGCTCGGTGATGGTCGAGAGCCAGTGCAGTCCTCGTCGCTGGTAGGGCCGCAGCTCGGCGCGGAGGCGGTCGGGCTGGTCCTGCGCGACGGTGCCGCCCGCCCGGAGTCGGTCGAGCGCCCGGGCCAGGTCACCGTCGGCCTGCGCCCGCCCGGCGACGAGGTCGGCGAGACGGGCCGTCGCCGGCCCGGGTGGCGGACCGGCGCAGACCACCCATCGACCGCCGACGCAGCGCAGCCCGCCGGCCGCGTCGCCGACCTCGAGGATCTCGTCGTCGAGACGGAGGCGGATGTCGACGGGCAGCGCCACCGCGGCGAGACCACGCAGGGGTCGGGTCGGATCCGACGAGACCACATCGACGACGCGCTCCGCCGACGCCTCCCCGGGCCGACCGGCAACCCACGCGACGCCGATGCCGGCGAGCGCCAGGCGGGCACCCAGGGGCCCGAGTAGGTCGCGCACGTCGTCCTCGTCGAGCCGTCGCCCCGAACGCGGCCACCGACCGGCAGCCGCGCTCCAGATCTCGGCAAGGGTGCGCAGACCCCGACGGAGATCGACGGCCGGCCGACCACCCAGGCGGGCCGCACCGAGCGACCCCGTGACCGGCAGAGCATGGGCCGCGTGGACGGGCCCGTCCTGCCCGGGCGGCGCCAGCCCGAGCCGGGCCCGCCAGGTCGGCATCGCATCGTCGGGAGGCACCACCTCGACCACGAGCCGGGCCCGGTCGCGCTCGATCGCCTCGCAGCGGGGCCGGGCGTCGTCGAGCGCGACGGCCCCGACGACCTCGTCGAGACGGGTCGCCGCCTCGTCGCGCAACGCACGGTCGAGACGACGTCGACGCTCCGGGTCGACGCTCTCGCCGTCGGCCAGCTCACGAGCCGTCCGGACCGCCTCGGCCAGCACGAGGACCGACGGATGGGCCGGGGCGTCGACCGGGACCGACACGAGCGAGCGGGCCGCCTCACCGAAGGGCAGGTGGTCGACGCCACTGCGACCATGGACGGCGACGACGAGGGAGCCGCCGACGCGCTCCACCACCTCGAGCCGCTCACCATCCTCGAACACCCGTTCGAGGCTACCGAACGGACGTTCGCCGCTCCATCACCGACGCTGGCACACCGGGCACCACGTCGTGCCGCGTGCATCGACGATCCGCCGGCGCAGCTCGGTGCCGCACCGCTCACAGGGCTCCCCCGCCCGGCCGTAGCAGCGGAGGTGATGTTGGTGACCGCCCTCGGCGTCGTCGACGGTCCGGTAATCGCGCAGGGTCGTCCCGCCGTGCTCCACACCGGACGCGATGGCTTCGATGATCGCTCCGTGCAGACGCCGGGCGGCCGGACGGGTGATCCGGCGCGCCGCGGGGTTCACACGGGCGCTCCAGAGGGCCTCGTCGGCGTAGATGTTGCCGACCCCGGCGACCGGGCGCTGGGAGAGGAGCTGGGTCTTGATCCGCGCCCGGCTCCGTCCGAGGGCCTCGTGCAGGCCCTCGGCGGTGAAGTCCCCGCCCAGGGGCTCCGGACCGAGTCGGGCGAGCGTGGCGATGTCGTGGTGATCGCCGGCTGGCACGACGCGGATCCGACCAAAGCGTCGGACGTCCCGGAAGGCCAGGGTGCTGTCGTCGTCGAGCGTCCAGGCGGCCCGCTCGTACTGGTCGGGCGGATCGGTCGCGGGGAGCAACTGCCCCGTCATGCCGAGGTGCACGACGAGCTCACGGCCGTCGTCGAGACCGACCAGCAGGTACTTCCCCCGCCGTCCGACCTCGACGACCGCCGGGCCCACCGCCTCCAGTGCCGGGGTGAACTTCGGGTGCGCGAATGCCCGAGCGTCGACGATCCGACGACCGACCAGCCACGGTTCGAGGCCCCGCCGGATCGTCTCGACCTCGGGGAGCTCGGGCACTAGCGCCCGCGCTCGCGCAGGTACCGCTCCCTGGCCTCGGCGCTCGCGGGATCGTGGAGGGCGTGGACGAGCTGGTCAGCGTCGGCGGCTGACCGACCGGTCCCCACGAGCTCCTCGGCGCACGCGTCGACGGCCTCGAGTACGGCCGTCACGGCGTACTCGGAGCGGGCGGCCATCGCCCGCGCCAACTGCTCGGCCTCGCGCTCCAGGTCGCCGACCGCGACGACGCGTGTGATCAGCCCGGCAGCTCGCGCCTCCTCGGCGCCGAAGGGGCGGCACGTCAGGACGAGGTCCTTCGTCGCGGCCGGTCCGATCTCGCGAACGAGACGGGGGATGCCCGACCACGCGAGCGGGATCCCGAGATCGACCTCGGGGATGGAGAACCTGGCCTCGGCGTCGGCCACGCGCAGGTCGCAGGCGGCCGCCAGCAGGACACCTCCACCGATGCAGTGCCCGTGGACCGCCGAGATGGTGACGGCCCGCATCGCCTCGACGGCGACCACCATCCGGCGGCCGAGCTCGGCACCGTCCCGGGGCGACCACCCCTCGACGGAGCCGGTGAAGGCGCCGAGGTCGGCACCGGCCGAGAAGGCCCGACCCTCACCCCGGACGATCACGGCTCGCACCTCGGGTCGATCGTCGAACCACCCGGCAGCGCGAGCGAGCTCGTCGAGGCACTGGGCGGACAGCGGGTTCAGCTTGTCGGGTCGGGCCAGGGTCAGGTGCCCGATCGGTCCGTCGACCTCGACCCGGATCGTCTCGACACCCTCCACGTCAGCCTCTCCTCGTCGCTGCCGACATGGTGCACCGGACGACGGTGCCGTCGCACCCCGGGCGTCGTCGCACCGACCCGGACGTCACCGGACCTCAGTCGTCGTGGCGGGGTGCGCGACGTTGCCGCTTGGTCTCGGAGCGACGCCGCTTCTGCTCGACGCGGCGTCGCTTCGCACCGCGGCTGGGCGTGGTCGGACGTCGCGTGCGCTCACGGGCCAGCCCGGCACGCAGACGCCGCTCGAGCTCCTCGAGCGCGAGCTCGCGGTTGCGGGCCTGGGACCGCGTCGTCCCCACCGTGACGACCACCCGCCGGCCGAAGCGACGGCGCCAGCGCTGTAGGGCCCAGTCGTCGACGCCCGTGAGAGCGTCGAGGTCGAGGGTCGCCTCGACCCGCGTCGCCGCTCGGTTGGCGTGTTGGCCACCGGGGCCGCCGGCGGTGTCGAAGCGCCACCCGATGGCCGACACCGGCACGACCACGCCCTGACCCGGACGCAGGACCGGGCCTAGCGCCCCTTCCACACCGGCGCCCGCTTCTCGATGAAGGCCCTCGGACCTTCCTGGAAGTCCTCGGTCGCCATGACCTCGCCCATGAGCTCGTTCGTGAGGTGCCAGGCCTCGTCGTCGGAGGCGAGCATCCCCTCGGCCACGACCCGACGCGAGTTGCGCACCGCGACCGGGGCGTTGACCTCGATCCGGCGGGCGAGCGCCTTCGCCTCGTCGAGCGCCTGGCCGGCCTCGCACAGCACGTTGACCAGCCCGAGATCATGGGCCCGCTGGGCCGAGATCGGGTCGCCGGTCAGCGCCAGCTCCATCGCGACGTTGCGCGGCAGGGCACGGGGCAGGCGGAAGAGCCCACCGGCACCGGCGATGAGCGATCGCTTCACCTCGGGGATGCCGAACCGGGCGGCATCGGACGCCACGACCAGGTCGCACGACAGCACGATCTCGCAGCCGCCGGCGAGCGCGGGGCCGTCGACGGCGGCGATGAAGGGCTTGGTCCGCTCGCGCCGAGCGATGCCACCGAAGCCGCCCTTCCTCGTGCCCAGCGCCGCGCCGTTGCCCGCCGCCACCTCCTTGAGGTCGGCCCCGGCGCTGAACACCGGACCGTTCCCGGCGACGATCGCGATCCACAGGTCGTCGTCGTCCTCGATGCGGTCGATGTGGGCCTCCATCGACGATGCGACGGCCCCGTTGACGGCGTTGCGCGCCTCGGGCCGGTCGATCGTGAGGATGGCGACGTGATCTTCGATCTCGAGCTCGACCATGTGCGGAGGCTAGTTCGGCAGGTCGCGCCCTCAGACGACCCCGTCGGCGCGGAGGACGGCGACCTCGTCGACTCCGTACCCCAGCTCGGCCAGCACCTCCTCGGTGTGCTCGCCCACCTGGGGCGCCCGACGGTCGGCCGGCGGGTCGTCCGGTGCGAGGCGAACGGGGAAGCCGAGCACTCGGGCGCTCACGTCGAGACCGGGATAGTCGTGGTGCCGCCACCAACCGGCCTCCTCCGCGTGGGGGTCGTCGAGCGCCTGCTGCGGCGTCAGGACGGGACCGCACGGCACTCGCGCCTCGTCCAAGGCCGCCAGGACGTCGACGGTCGTCCGAGGCGCGCACCAGGCGGCGACCCGGTCACAGATCTCCTCGCGCCGCTCGGCTCGGGCGTCGTCGCCGCGGAGGGTCGGATCGTCGATCCAGTCGTCCGCGCCGATCACCCCGGCGATCCGCACGAAGAGCCGATCGCCGATGACCTGCACCAGGACGGCCCCGTCGAGGGTGCCGAAGACGTCGGCCGGCGCGGCGATCTGGGTGCGGCTCCCCTCGGGGCGTCGGTCGACGGCGAGCTGCTCCTGCTCCATCAACAGCGCGTTCGAGACCGTCAGCGCGCTCCGGAGCAGCGCACCCTCGACGACCTGGCCCTGGCCGGTCCGTTCCCGCTGCCAGAGCGCTGCGAGGGTCCCGAGAGCGGCGTTCGTGGCGGTGAGGACGTCGACCCACGGCGCGTAGAGCTTGGTGGGATCGCCGGGCCGGCCGGTGAGGTACGCCGCACCCGACATCACCTGTGCCACCCCGTCGAAGCCGACCCGGTCGGCGTGGCGGCCCTCCCAACCGAACGCGCTCACCGCGGTGAGGACGATGTCGGGTCGGAGCGCGCGCAGCGAGGCCTCGTCGAGGCCCATCGAGACCAGTCCACGATGTGGCACGTTGGCGATCACGACGTCGGCCGTCGGGACCAGTCGGGCCACGACCTCGCGACCGGCCTCGCTCCGCGGATCGAGCGTCAGCGAGCGCTTGCCCCGGTTGGTCTGCAGGTACATCGGACCGGAGCCGTCTCGGGCGACGGCCCCGACGAAGCGGTCCTCACCGCCGCCGACCCGTTCGACACGGATCACGTCGGCGCCGAGGTCGGCGAGCAACGCACCGCAGAACGGCCCGGCGATGTATCGCCCGAAGTCGAGGACCCGGATCCCGTCGAGTAGCCGCATGCCAGCACCGTAGCGACGCCGACCCCGAGCAATACTTGACTTTTCCGGTCGGTTTTATCGATATTCGTGATCGATGACCCCGACACCGCTCCCCCTCCCGTCCCCTCGTCGCCCGGTCGACACCGCGTCGCTCGCGCGCGATCTCGAGGGCCGGCCGCCGGACGAGATCATCCGGCGGGCGATCGACGTGACCGGCGGCGACCTCGTCCTGCTGGCGTCGTTCGCCGACGTCGTGCTCCTCGATCTCGCCGTGACCGTGGCACCGGACCTCCCCGTCGTGTTCCTCGACACCGGCTTCCACTTCGCCGAGACCCTCGAGACCGTGCGTCGGGCGCAGGCCCGCCTCGGGCTCGATCTCCGCGTCGAGCGTCCGAGCCCCGACGCCCCGGACCTGTGGGCCGTCGGCACCACGGCGTGCTGCGCGGCGCGGAAGGTCGCACCGATGGAGCGTGCCCTGCGGGGGCGGGCCGGCTGGCTGTCGGGGCTTCGGCGCGCCGACCACGCCGGACGCGAGCAGGTCGACGTCGTCGAGCGCGACCGGCGGGGCCTGCTCAAGTTCAACCCGATCGCGGCGTGGTCGGACGACGACGTCGAGGCCTACGCATCCGAGCGCGACCTGATCATCCATCCGCTGCGCCTCGAGGGCTACGGATCGATCGGGTGCTGGCCGTGCACGACGCCGGGTGCCGGGCGCGACGGACGGTGGGCGGGCCAGGCCCGCACCGAGTGCGGGATCCACTCGTGACCGCGGCCAGCGCCACCTCGCCGCTGTTCCCGGTCAACCTCGTGCTCGACCGTCAGCGCGTCCTGGTCGTCGGCGGCGGACCGGTCGCCACGCGGAAGCTCGGAGCACTCCGCGACGCCGGTGCCAGTGTCACCGTGGTCGCGCCGACGGCGACCGACGAGATCGTCGCGCTCGACCGCGCCGGGGAGGTGCGCTGGCACGAGCGCCCGTACCGACGCGGCGAGGTCGCGAGCTACCGCCTCGCCGTCACCGCCACCGGTGTCCCGGACGTCGACGACCGGGTCTTCCTCGATGCCGACGCCTCGGGCGTCTGGGTCAACTCCGCCGACGATCCGGCCCGCTGCACGTTCACCCTGCCCGCGGTCGCCCGACGCGGCGACGTCACGGTCGCGACCTCGACCAACGGTCGCTCCCCGGCGCTCGCGTCCTGGATGCGACAGCGCATCGACGCTCGACTCGGGCCCGACATCGATGACCTCCTCGACGTGCTCGTCGACGCTCGGACCGAGCTCAGGACCGCCGGACGACCGACGGAGGTCGACGGCTGGTCGGCCGCCTTCGACGACGGCCTGCACGAGCTCGTCGCCGGTCGAGACCTCGCCGCGGCCCGCCGCCTCCTGGCCCGCCACCTCGAGCTCGCCCCCGAAGCCTCCATCCCCGGACAGGAGCCATCCACATGACCGTCCACCTCGTCGGCGCCGGACCCGGCGATCCCGACCTCCTCACGCTCGGCGCCGCCACGCTGCTCGGGCAGGCCGACTGCGTGGTGCACGACCGGCTGGTGGGTCCGGGGGTCCTCGACCTCGTGGCGCCGTGGGCCGAGCTAATCGAGGTCGGCAAGCGGGGCGGCGGCCCGTCGTGGCGTCAGGCCGACATCGAGGCGCTGCTGGTGGATCGGGCCCGACACCACGGCACGGTCGTCCGGCTCAAGGGTGGTGACCCGTTCGTGTTCGGACGCGGGGGCGAGGAGGCCATCGCGCTCCGCGCGGCGGGCATCGACGTCGAGATCGTCCCGGGCGTGTCCTCGGCCGTTGCCGCCCCGGCCGCTGCCGGGGTGCCCGTCACCCATCGCCACCTCGCGAGCGGCGTGAGCATCGTGACCGCCGAGCAGGACCCGGCCTCGGACCCGCTCGACTGGGAGGCGCTCGCTCGCGCCGGGACCACGCTGGTGATCCTGATGGGAGCCCGCCGCGCCGCTGCGATCGCCGACCGGCTGCTCGGCGCCGGCCTCGACCCCGCGACGCCGGTCGCCGTCGTCACCGATGCGTCGCTGCCGTCGCAGCAGGTTCGGCGGTCGTCCCTCGACCGCCTCGGCCGAACACCGGTCGCATCGCCCTCGGTCATCGTCATCGGCGCGGTCGCGGCGTTCGACGTGACCGACCTGGCCCCACTCGTGACGGGAGCGGCGGCGTGAGCGCCGAACCGGTCAAGCTGGCCAGCCGCGGGCTCCGCGGCACCGTCGCCCCCTCGCTCGACGACGCCAGCCCGTCGTTCGGCGCCGACGACGTGACGGTCCTCAAGTTCCACGGCATCTACCAACAGGACGATCGCGACACCCGCAAGGCCCGCACGCGGGCGGGCGACGCCCTCGATCACAGCTGCATGGTGCGCATCGGCCTCCCCGGCGGTCGACTCCGGTCCGACCAGTGGCTCGCGCTCGACCGGGTCGCCGACGTCGTGGGCTCGGAGTCCCTGCGCCTCACGACCCGGCAGGGCATCCAGTTCCACGGGATCGTCAAGGGGCACCTGCGCACCCTGCTCCGCACGATCGCCGCCCGGGAGCTGTCCACCTTCGCCGCCTGCGGCGACGTCGTCCGCAACGTCATGGCCTCGCCGGCACCGTTGCCCGGCGCGGTGGCCGAGGAGATCCACGAGGTGGCCGACCGCATCGCCACCCACTTCCGCCCCGCCACGCGGGCCTACGTCGAGATCTGGCTCGACGACGAGCCCGCGCTCACGGTCGAGTCGACCGAGCACGAACCGATCTACGGCACCACCTACCTCCCGCGGAAGTTCAAGATCGGCATCGCCTCACCGGGCGACAACGCCGTCGACGTGCTGACCCACGACGTCGGCATCGTGCCGGTGGTGGCCGACGGCCGGATCGAGCGCTTCACGCTCGCCATTGGTGGCGGCCTCGGTCGATCCCACCAACGCCCCGACACCTTCCCCCGCCTCGGATCGTGGTTCGCCGATGTCGAGCCGGATGAGCTGATCGAGGTGCTGGAGGCGATCGTCGTGTTCCAGCGCGACCACGGCGATCGCAGCGATCGCAAGCAGGCGCGCCTCAAGTACGTCGTCGAGCGACTCGGCGTCGACGAGGTGCGACGGCGGGTCGAGGACCTGCTCGGTCGCCGCCTCGGCGCCCCGAGCCACCACGAGTTTCCCGCCACCGACGACCACCTCGGCTGGCACCGGGCGGCGGACGGCTCGTGGTTCCTCGGCATCCACGTGCCCAGCGGCCGCATCCGCGACGACGCCGGTCGAGACCACCGCAGCGCCGTCCGCACGCTGGCGCAGCGCTTCGAGTCGGACCTGCGCTGCACCCCGCAGCAGAACCTGTTGGTCTGCGGCATCGACGCAGCCGACCGTCGCGCCGTCGAGCAGGTGCTGCACGACCACGGCGTGCCGTTGGTCGAGCAGCTCCGTCCACTCGAACGAGCGGCACTCGCCTGCCCGGCGCTGCCCACCTGTGGCCAGGCGCTCGGGGAGGCCGAGCGGGCGATGCCGGAGATCCTGGCCACGCTCGACGGCGTGCTCGACGATCTCGGCCTGACCGGCGAGCCGATCCAGCTGCGCGTCACGGGGTGCCCGAACGGGTGCGCCCGCCCGTACGTCGCCGAGCTGGCCCTCGTCGGTCGGACGAAGACGGCCTACGACCTGTACCTCGGCGGCTCGCACGACGGCACCCGCCTCAACCGGGCCGTGCGGACCTCGATACGCGTGGGCGACCTCGCCGACGAGCTCCGACCGATCCTTCGCCGGTGGGCAGCGGAACGCCGTCCGGGCGAGCGCCTCGGCGACTGGGCGAACCGGGTCGGGCCGGACTCGCTCGGGCCGGGTACGGCCTCCTAGATGGCGCTCTCGCCATAGGCGGCCTGGAGCCGCCGCATGCCCGACAACCACCGGTCGACGTCGTCGGCCTTGCGCTTCACGTAGTCGGCGACGACCGGGTGCGGCAGGATCCAGAAGCGCTCGGCCGCCAGCCCCTCGACGACGGTCTGCGCGACGTCCTCGGGTTCGATCATGCCGTCCACGCCGGCCACCCCACCGCCCTCGGTCCCGGCGGTCATCGCGGTCCGCACCGCCTGCGGGCACAACACCGAGACCCTCAACCCGGCGTCGCCGTGGGTGATCGAGAGCCACTCGGCGAACGACACGGCGGCGTGCTTGGTGACCGCGTAGGGCGCGGAACCGATCTGGGAGAGGAGACCTGCCGCCGAGGCGGTGTTGAGCAGGTAGCCCTCGTCGCGATCGAGCATCAGCGGCACGACGGCCCGGGCGGCGTGGATGTGGGCCATGACGTTGATGTCCCAGATCCGCTGCCACTCGGCCGACTCGGTCTCGATGCCGCCCGGGATCGCGATGCCGGCGTTCGAGCAGAAGAGCGAGATCGGTCCGGCATCGGTCTCGACCGTGCGGACGAGATCGTCGATGGCTGCCTCGTCGGACACGTCGACGGCGTGCGCCGAGCCGCCGATGGCCTCGGCCACCTCGGTGGCGGCGCCCGCGTCGAGATCGACGACGGCGACGTGCGCCGCGCCCTCACGGGCGAAGCGCTCGCACATCGCCCTCCCGATGCCGTGGGCTCCCCCGGTGACGACGACGACTCGGTCCTGCAGCTCCATGCTCGGATCGTAGGGGGACCGTTCGCCTGCCGTTGCGAATGGCTCAGCAGCAGCCCCGCTGCTGCCGATGGGGACCTCATGTCGGCGACGCTCGAGCCGGGAATGCGACTGGAGATCCAGCCGCGCGCGCTCGCCCACCCACCTGCGGTCGCCGTGGTCTTGGACCCGGCACGGGAACCGGTCGTGCGGTTCCGCGGCGCCCTCCCGGTGTGGGTCGCGGCCGACGTCGGGGTCATGCTGCGCCACGACGACGGAGACGCCCAGCCCACCGAGTGGACCGGGAAGATCCTCGCAGCGCCGGAGGACGACGGCTTCGTGACCGTGACCGACCTCGGCGCGGCCGAGGCCGTCGACCGCCGCCGGGCGGGGCGACCGAGCGCCCCGGTGCCGATCGAGTGGAGCCAACCCCCGGCGGTGATCCGTCGGATCGGCGTCGGGCTCGATCTCAACCGCCTCGGCGTCCGCTTCCGGGTCGACTCGGACGCCGTGGTCCGCACCGACCGCATCGTGTTGGCCGTCCTGCTACCCAGCGGTGCCATCACGGTGCAGGGACGCGTCATCGGGGTCCGGGGGACGGAGGTGCGCGCCGAGTTCGTGGCCTTGCATCCGGAGGCCCTGCGGCGCCTCGTCGAATGGGAGGCCGCCGCACTCGGGTCCGAGCTCACCGCCGCGAGCCCGCCGGATCTGCTCGGGCCCTGAACCGAGGTCGCCGACCGAGGCCGGCATCGGCGTCAGCCCAGCCGGGTGACCGCCTCAACGGACCGCTCGGCCACGGCGTCGGCGGGTGCGGAGGCTCGGCGGAACTCGACGATCCCGGCATCGACCTGCTGCTTGACCCCGGCGAGCGGCAAGATGTTGAGCACGCCCTGGCCGTTCTTGAGGAGGTCGATGATCTCCTCGCCGTCACGGACCAGCACCGAGGAGGTGCCGGTGATCACGAGGTTGGCGGACACGACGTCTTCGCGGAGCTCGTCTCGCAGGTAGCGGAAGACCTCACGCACCTGCTCGAGCTTGATGCCGGCGTCGAGCAGCGTCTTGATCACCTTGAGCTCGAGGAGGTCGCGGTAGCCGTAACGTCGGCGGGTGCCCGACCCCTTCGCCTCCGAGAGGGAGGGCCGCACCAGGTCGGTCCGGGCCCAGTAGTCGAGCTGGCGGTAGGTGATGCCCACCACCGTGGCGGCCACCTTGCCGCTGAATCCCTCGGTCATCGCCCGATCGTCCACGTCACCCTCGCCTCTGGCCACTCGGAGTGAGTACTCGATCACCCGAGGCGTCCATCTCGGATGATCGCAGCATCACATGGTCGTAGTTACGCCGCTGTGATCCTGACGGTAGAGAAGTTCGCGCGGGGAGTCAACCACTCGCGCGGAGCGCGCGATCATGACCGACTCGCGAGACCCTCCACCGTGTCGAGCTCGGCCGGCGTCCCCATGGCGATGAGGACGGTGCCGGGAGCGAGCACCGTCGCGGGATCCGGGTTGGTCACCAGCTCCCCACCGGGCCGGCGCAGCGCGAGGACCATGGCGCCGCACCGCCCGCGGAGGTCGGCCTCGTGCAGGGTGCGGTCGGCGACGTCGCTGTCCCGCTCGACCGAGACCTCCTCGAGGCGCCACTCGACCTCGTCGTCGTGCATCACGACATCGAGGAACTCGGCCACGTTGGGCTGGAGCGCGAAGGTCGCCATGCGGTGCCCACCGATCGACTGCGGATTCACGACCCGGTCGGCGCCCGCCCGCCGGAGTTTGGCCTCGGCGTCCTCGACGTGGGCGCGCGACACGATGAGCAGACCGGGGTTCAGCGCACGCGCCGCGAGCGTCACGTAGACGTTGTCGGCATCGGAGGTGAGCGCCGTCACGAGCGTCCCCGCCCGCTCGACGCCGGCCTCGCGCAGGGTCTCGTCGGACCGGGCGTCGCCCGCCAGGCCGACCCCTCCCAGCCGTTCGGCTGCGGCGAGCCGGGCCGGATCGTGGTCGATCACCACCAGCGGCACGCCGCGGCCCGCGACCTGGTCGGCGAGCACGCGTCCCACGCGCCCTGCTCCGCAGAGCACGACGTGGTCGTGCATCCGGCCGATCTCCCGCTCCATCCGTCGCCTCCCGTACAGGGCGTCGAGTCGCCCCTCGACGATCGTCTCGAAGAGCACGCTCAGGGCGTACAGCGCGCTGCCCACCCCGATGAAGATGAACACGATCGTGAACAGCTGGTAGGCGACCGTGACCTCGCCGACCTCGCGGTAGCCAACCGTCGTCCCGGTGATGACGGTCTGGTACGTGGCCTCGAGGGGATCGAGGCCGAGCAAGGAGTACCCGACGACGCCCAGCACGGTCGTGAGGCCGAGGACGATCAGGCTGCGGCGGAGCCGTCCCGTGGGCGCGCTGGGACGCCGAGGCCGTCGCCACGACGGCCGTCGGATCACGACTCGAAGTCTTCGGGGTTCACCTCGTCGATGAATCGGCGGAACTCGTCGACGAGCTCGTCCGGCGCGTCGTCGGTCTCGGCCACCGCCGGGACCTGACCGGCCTCGTCGAGGACCCCCTCGGCGGCGAAGACCGGTGCACCGACCCGGACCGCCAGCGCCACGGCATCGGAAGGTCGGGCCGAGACGCGGGTCGTGTCACCGCCGGAGACCAGCTCGAGCTCTGCGTAGAACGTGCCGCTGCGCAGGTCGGTCACCGTCACGCTCCGGAGCTCGCTGCCCAGCGACTCGAGGATGCTGCACATCAGGTCGTGGGTCAGCGGCCGGGGCGGCTCGTCGCCGTTCAGCGCCTGGTGGATGGAGCTGGCCTCGGCCCCGCCGATGTAGATCGGGAGGACCCGGCCGGGCTCGACCCGCTCCCGGAGCATCAGGACCGGCGTGTTCGCCGGGACCTCGACCTGGACACCGACGATCTCCATCTCGACCACCACCGAACCCTACCCCCGGATGCCGCACGCAGAGGAGGTCACGATCCCTCTCCGTAGCCACGAAGCGAGGTGCGGAGGAGCGCGGCGTGGAGCGCCTCACCGAGCCGTGCCATCTCGACGAGGCGTTCCCTCGCCTCACGCCGGGACGCGCCGTCGTGCCGGCCGACCAGCGGCGCGACGACCTGTTCGAAGACGCCGGCCTCGCGCTCGGCGGCGGTCTTGTACATCCGGAGGTGGCGGGCCTCGATGCCGTGGCAGAGGAACGCCGCGGAGAGCTTGGCCACCACGAGCGCCTCGCCGTCGTAGTAGACCGCGGGACCCACCGGCCGCGACGCCAGGAGGCCGTAGCGCTCGAGCTCGGCGAGCTCGAGCGGGGTGAGCCCCGAGGCCCGGGAGAGCTCGTCGACGGTCATCGATACGTTCGCCGCGCCCGGATCGAGCGGACCCGCATCGAGCTCGGCCGGTGGCTCCGGCACCTCGGCATCGCCGACGTCGCGTTCGGACGTCGACGGCTCGTCGCCCACCTCGTCGGAGACCACGACCTCGACCTGCTCGGTTGCCGGTTCGTCGACCGACGGCGTGGCGACCCGGCGCGCCGACGAGAGGATCGCGTCGAACCGATGGGGGTCGTCGTCGACCACGGGCTCCTCCCCGGCGGATCCGGATCGTTCACCGGACGGGTTGACGGCGGCGTCCGGGACGGGCGGAGCCGACGACGAACGAGCCGACGACGGTGGAGCCGGCGAAGGACGAGCCGACGAGCCGTTGGTCGGGGGCGGTGCGGGGATCGGCGCCGGTGGCTCGTCGATCACGAGCTCGAGCGCCGGCTGGACGGGCTGCAGCTCGATGGCCGCGGGGTCGGCACCAGCAGCGACCCACTCGTCGAAGGCACCGCCGTCGAGGCGCTCCTTGATCACCTTGAGCGGCAGGAAGTGGTCGCGCTGGTGGACCAGGATCCACCGCAGGCGATCGACGTCGGGGTCGAAGAACTTCCGGTAGCCCGACGGGGTCCGCTCGGGTTCGAGCAGCCCCTGGCTCTCGAGGAAGCGGATCTTCGAGATCGTCACGTCGGGGAAGTCGTCCTGGAGGAGCGAGAGCACCTCGCCGATCGACCGGTGGGCCCGATCGGCACTCATGGTTCGGGGGTCTCCGGACGGAGGTAGATCAGCTTGAACTTGCCGATCTGGAGCTCGTCACCACCGCCCAGCCGGGCGGACTCGGTCCGGCGACGGTTGACGTAGGTCCCGTTCAGCGAACCGGCGTCGCGGACGACGAAGGTGTCGTCGCTGCGTTCGAGCTCGGCGTGGCGCCGCGAGACGGTGATGTCGTCGAGGAAGATGTTGCTGTCGGGGTGGCGCCCGATGCGCACGACGTCGGTGTCGAGCGGGTAGGTCATCCCGGCCCGATGCCCCGAGTCGACCACGAGGCACGGCTGGCCGAGGACCGTCGGGACCAGGTGCTCGTGGTGCTCGGTGTCCTGGTGCTCGGCGGTGCCGAGGTCGTCGACCAGCGTCACGTCGAGGGCCGCCCCGCAGGACGAGCAGTAGTGCGCGCCGGCAGGGTTGCGATGACCGCACTGGTTGCAGAACACGTCTCGCACGCCTGCTCCTCCACCGCCTGCGGAGCCGCTCACTCCCCGTCGATCAGGGCACGGTAGGCGGCCGCGTCCATGAGCGCATCGATGGCCGCGGCGTCGCTGGGTCGCATCACGCAGATCCAGCCCTCGCCGTAGGGGTCCTCGTTGAGCTTCTCGGGGGCGTCGGCCAGCTCGCTGTTGACCTCGACGATCACGCCGGCGACCGGGGCGTAGATCTCGGAGACGGACTTGGTCGACTCGACCTCGCTGAAGCTGTCAGCGGCGGCGACCTCGGTCCCGGTGGCCGGGAGCTCGACGAACACGACGTCGCCCAGCGCGTCCTGCGCGTAGTCGGTGATGCCGACGCGGACCAGCTCTCCCTCGGTCCGGACCCACTCGTGATCGGTCGAGTAGCGCAGGTCGTCAGGAAGCTCCATGGCGGACCACGCTACCGGACGCCTGCCGCCCGAGCGGGGAGGACAGGACGCATCGACCGGGCCGCTCAGGCTGCCGGCTCCTCCCGGGCCGCACGACCTTCGCGGAGCGCCTCACGACCCCTCGGCACGTAGTCGAACAGGGCGTACCACCCCACGACGATGCCGATCGCGGCGCAGCCCCAGGCCACGACGAGGGCGATGCCGTCCCACCACACACCGCTCTCGGCGGCGAGGAAGCCGGGGAACGAGATCATGTTGAAGAAGGTCGCCGTCTTGCCGGCGAAGGTGACATCGATGCGTCGCGCGCCGAGCGCGGCGAGCACCAACCCGGCGATCGAGACGAGGATCTCGCGGGTGAGGATCAACAGCGCGACCCACAGCGGCATCGAGCCGTCGATGAGGATCGACACGATCGCGGTGCCGAGCAGGAGGCGGTCGGCCACCGGGTCGATGATCTTGCCCAGCTCCGACACCTGGCCGTAGCGGCGGGCGAACCACCCGTCGACCCAGTCGGTGGCGCCGAGCGTGCCGAGCAGGAGGGAGGCGGCGAGGCGGTCGTCGAGCCCGAAGAGCAACCAGACGAAGACCGGGATGCAGAGCAGCCGGACCAACGTGATCAGGTTGGGAACGGTGAAGGGCCGCCACTCGGTCGCCACACCGGGGACTCTAGGCCCGGGGTAGCGTCCGGCCCGTGCCGACCATCTTCACGCGCATCATCGACGGCGAGCTCCCCGGCCACTTCGTCTGGCGGGACGAGCGTGCGGTCGCCTTCCTCAGCATCAACCCGCTCCAGCCCGGCCACACCCTGGTGGTGCCGGTCGACGAGATCGACCACTGGCTCGACGCACCAACCGACCTGAACGCCCACCTGATGGGCGTCGCCCAGGCGGTCGGTGCGGTCCTCCAGGCCGAGTACGAACCGACGAGGGTGGCACTGATGATCGCCGGGCTGGAGGTGCCCCACCTGCACCTCCACGTCGTCCCGATGCGCGGCGTGCACGACCTCGACTTCGCCAACGCGGCCGCCCACGTCGATCCCGACGAGCTGGCCGCCCACGCCGACCGGATTCGGGGAGGCCTCCGCGCCGCCGACCACGGCGACGTGGTGCCGGCGTCGCCTAGTTGACGAGTCGCTCGCGGCCCTCCCAGTACGGCTCGCGCAGCTTGAACTTCTGCAGCTTGCCGGTGGCCGTGCGGGCCAGCTCGTCGCGGATCTCGACGGAGGTGGGGCACTTGTAGTGAGCGAGGAGCGAGCGGCAGTGGTCGATCAGGTCCCGTTCGCTCGCGGTGCTGCCGGGCTCGAGCACGACGAGCGCTTTCACGGTCTCGCCCCACTTCTCGTCGGGGACCCCGATGACGGCGACCTCGGTCACCTCCGGGTGGGAGAACATCACGTCCTCGACCTCGATCGACGAGACGTTCTCACCGCCGCTGATGATCACGTCCTTCTTGCGGTCCGAGATGGTGAGGTAGCTGCCCTCGTCGATCGTGCCGCCGTCACCGGTGTGGAACCACCCGCCCTCGAGCGCGATCGCCGACTGGTCGGGCTGGTCCCAGTAGCCGTCCATGATGTGGTTGCCCCGGGCGAGCACCTCGCCCTGTGGTGAGATCTGCACCTCGATGCCCAGGGCCGGCGCGCCGGCGCGCCCGAGCTGCACCGCCCGCTCGGCCGGCGTGAGGTCCTCCATCTCGGCGCGACGTCGGTTGATCGTCAGCAGCGGCGCCGTCTCGGTCAGGCCGTAGATCTGGATGAACTCCCAGCCGAGCACGGTCTCGACGGCCTCGATGGTGGCCGTGGGCGGCGGAGCGCCGGCCACGACGATGCGCACCTGGCCCGACCCCGGGATCGGACCGTCCCACTCGGCGGCGGCGTCGAGGATCATCTGCACCACCGCAGGAGCGCCGCACATCATGGTGATGCCGTGTTCCTCGATGCGCTCGAGGATCTGGCGACCGTCGACCTTGCGCTGCACGATGTGGCGGCCGCCGACCCCGGTGATGCCGAACGGCATACCCCAGCCGTTGCAGTGGAACATCGGCAACGTGTGGAGGTAGACGTCGGTATCCGAGATCGTCGTGTGCATCCCGAAGACCGTGGCGTTGAGCCACACGTTGCGATGGGTGAGCTGCACGCCCTTGGGTCGGGCGGTGGTGCCGCTCGTGTAGTTGATGGTGGCGGTGGCGTCCTCGTCGGGCGTCCACGGCGTGGGCTCGCCGCCACCGCCGAAGAGCTCGGCGTCGGTGTCGCGGCCGAGGACGATCTTGCGCTTCACGGCGATCGGCTCGACGGTGTCGACCAGATCGGGGTCGACCAGCAGGGTCGTGCAGCCGGAGTGCCCGATGATGTAGTCCATCTCGGCGGTCGAGAGCCGGAAGTTGATCGGCACGAGCACCCGGCCCCAACCGCTGACCCCGAAGAACGACACGAAGAACCGAGCGGCGTTCATCGACACGATGCCGACCCGCTCGCCGGGCTGCACGCCCAGGTCCTCCAACGCCGCCGCCTGCGAACGCGCCGCGGCCGCCACCTCCCGCCAGGTCATCGGCCCGAACGGATCGCCCGGTGTGTCGGGGTCGTCGATCAGCGCGACCCGATCGCCGTAGACCAGCTCCGCCCGGCGCAGGAAGTCACCGACCGTCAGCTCGACCTTCATGTCACTCCCCCAGGTGTCGTCGCGTGCGGGCGACCCTAGCGCCCGCCGTTCCGCGGGGTGGGGGTCAGCCCGGGCCGCACGACCTCACACGTCGAGGGCGTCGCGGTCGAGGAGGTCGCTGTTCTCGACGATGAACTCCCGTCGTGGCTCGACGGCGTTGCCCATGAGCACGTCGAAGACGTCGGCGGCGGCAGCGGCATCCTGGACGGTGATCCGCCGCAGGGTCCGGGTGCCGGGGTCGAGGCAGTGCACCGCGAGGTCCTCGACGTCCATCTCGCCCAGGCCCTTGAAGCGGCTCACCTTGTTGCGGGTGCGTCCCGACTCGGCGAGCTCGGCCAGGAGCTCGTCGCGCTCGGTGTCGGAGAACGTGAAGTGCTCGTCGCCGGCCGAGGTCCGCACCGAGTAGAGCGGTGGGACGGCAGCGAAGACCCGCCCGGCCTCGAGGAGCGGTCGCATGTAGTGATAGGTCAACGTGAGGAGCAGGCACCGGATGTGGCTGCCGTCGACGTCGGCGTCGACGAGGATGATGACCCGCCCGTACCGGGCCTGCGAGAGATCGAAGGTCGGTCCGGCGCCGGCGCCGAGCGCGGTGAAGATCGCCGCCGCCTCGGTGTTGTCGAGCACCTGCTTCATCGACGACTTGGCCGCGTTGAGGATCTTGCCCCGGATGGGCAGGACGGCCTGGAACTCCGAGTCGCGGCCCTGCTTGGCCGGTCCGGCGGCGGAGTCACCCTCGACGATGAGGAGCTCGGTCCGGTCGACGTCGCGGCTGCGGCAGTCGGACAGCTTGGTCGGCATCGAGGCCGACTCGAGCGCCGACTTCCGGCGCAGGGTGTCACGCGCCTGACGGGCCGCCTGACGCGACCGCACGGCGTTGGCGACCTTGTCGAGCACCCGCTTGATCTGCGCCTTCTTGCCCCCGCCACCGAACCACTGGCGCATGCCCTGGGCGACCACCTGATAGGCGATCGACTGCACGGGCGCCGTACCCAGGACCTCCTTCGTCTGGCCCTCGAACTGCGGCTCGGCGATGGTCACCTTGACGACGGCGATCAGCCCCTCCTGGACGTCGTCGCCGGTCGCGCTGGGCTCGTTGGCCTTCAACGCCTTGTTCGACTTGATGGCCTCGTTCAGCACGGTGGTCATGGCCCGCTGGAAGCCGGCGACGTGGGTACCACCGCCGGGCGTCGGGATGGTGTTGACGAACGAGACGATGGTGGTGTCCCACCCCTGCACCCAGCGGAGCGCGACATCGACGGTGCAGGTCCGCTCGACCTCGCGGGTGACCTGCTTGCCGTCCTCGAGCACCTGGACGGTCTCGGTGAAGACGTCCTCGCCCTGGAGCGTGATCGGTGGGACCAGCACCTCGCCGTGGCTGAGGTGCTCGACGTAGTCGGCCAGGCCGAGCTTGCTCCGGAACGTGTGCTCGACCGGCTCGTCGTGGCGCAGGTCGCGCACGTCGAGGGCCAGGCCGGGGACGAGGTAGGACATCGTCCGGCAGCGATCGAGCACCTTCGCCAGCTCGATGGTGGCGTCGGCGTCGAAGATGTCGTGGTCGGGCCAGAACCGGACGCGGGTGCCGGTGCGGGTCTTGGGCACCCGACCGACGACCTCGAGCTCGCCGCCCTTGCGGAAGCGGCCCGTCGGTGTGAACCGCCCCGCGACGCGCTCCTGGAAGCCGAGGCGGTGGGTGCGGCGGTCGCGATCGACCTCGATCACGACCTTCGTCGCGAGCGCGTTGACGACCGCGGCGCCCACGCCGTGGAGGCCGCCGGAGGCCGCGTAGGCGCCACCACCGAACTTCCCGCCGGCGTGGAGCCGGCTGTAGACGAGCTCGACGCCGGTCATGCCGGTCGACTCGTTGACGTCGACGGGGATGCCGCGGCCGTCGTCGGTGACCTCGATCGAGCCGTCGTCGTGGAGGGTCACGCCGATCTTCGTGGCGTAACCGCCGGCCGCCTCGTCGACCGCGTTGTCGATCAGCTCCCAGAGGAGGTGGTGGAGGCCCGACGACGACGTCGAGCCGATGTACATGCCGGGCCGCTTGCGGACGGCGTCGAGCCCCTCGAGCACCTGCAGGTCGGAGGCGTCGTAGGTGGTCGCATCGGCCACGCTCATCGCCTCCGTCCGACGAGGAGGACGGGCGCCGGCTGCGCCTCGCCCGTGGTGTCACGCCTGCTCGGCGCGACCGGGAGCCCGATCGGCGCCGGTGCCGCCTTGGCGAAGAGCCCCTCGCCCTCACCCACGCTCACGGCCGCCTCCTCGGGCGGGCCCACCCAGGCCCCGGCGACCGACGTCTCGCCCTTCCGGAGCCTCATGGCCCGCACGCCGCCGGTCGCCCGGCCCTTGGCCGGGAACTCCTCGGCCGGGGTGACCGAGATCGAGCCCTGGTCGGTCCAGGTCACCACCACGTCGGCATCGATGATCGGTCCGGCGGCGACGACGGTGGCGTCGCCCCGGAGCCTCATGCCCGCCATGCCCCCGGCGCTGCGGCCCTGCGGACGCACCTGGTCGAGATCGGTGCGCAGGAGCTGGCCGTCGCTGCTGACCATCGCCACCTCGTGACCGGCACCGGCGGCGAACGCGGCCACGACCCGGTCGCCGTCGCGCAGCGAGATGGCGTCGGAGCCGGCCTTCGTGGCCGTGACCTCCTCGGGTGCCAGGCGCTTGATCACCCCCTGTTGGGTGACCACGATGAGGAGGTGGTCGGCGGTGGCGTCGGCCGACCCGTAGAGCCCGACGAGGCGCTCGCCGCGCGACAGGTCGAAGAGCTCGGTGGCCGCAGCGCCCCGGGACCGACCGGCCACCTCGGGCACCTCGACCGCCTCGATCGAGAGCAGCCGCCCGGCGGTCGAGACCGCCCACACGCTCGCCCGGGCGGTGGCCGGAGCGACCGAGAGCAGCACGTCGTGGCGACCG
>JBCCTY010000010.1:0-33973 GCA_039197885.1 Actinomycetota bacterium
CGGAGCGACGGCTCAGTAGGTCGGGGTGCGGGCGAGGCCGAGGAGCCAGCCGAAGACGGCGTGCCGCTCCTCGAGGAAGCGCACGACCACGTAGTAGACGCTGACGACGACACCCGACACGACGGTCTCGAGCGCGGCCTGGTCGATGTCGAGGCTCGACACGATGGGTAGCGACAGGACGAAGCCGACGATCATCGGGACGATCGTGCGGACGATGGACTGCGGCATGGCGGACCCCTCTCGTGGTGGTGAGGGCCATCACACGCCTGCCGGCTGTCGTGGGACTGTCCGGGTGACGGTCGGGTGTCGCTCCGAGGCGGAACGCCACCCGACACGGCACGGACGCCCCCCGCTCGGCCCGGACCGCCCGACGGCGGGGGCCCGGGAACGTCCCGGGCACTCGTACGGTTGACTCAGGCGTACACCTCCGAAAGGGGAACCATGTTGTTCGGTCGCAGGACCCCGCAGATGATCACCGCCGACGAGGCGCTCCCCGGGCGTGAGACGCCGCTGCGCTTCGACGAGACCCACGTCGTGCTCGGCACGTCCATCACCGGCCCCTTCCCGGAGGGCCACGAGGTGCTCTACGTCGGCATGGGCTGCTTCTGGGGCGCCGAGCGGATCTTCTGGCAGCTCCCCGGCGTCCACACCACCGCCGTCGGGTACATGGGTGGTTGGACCAAGAACTGCACCTACGAGGAGAACTGCACCGGCCTCACCGGTCACACCGAGGCCGTGCTGGTCGTCTACGACCCCGAGCAGGTCGGCATCGAGACCCTCCTCAAGGCGTTCTGGGAGAACCACGACCCCACCACACCCAACCGCCAGGGCAACGACATCGGCACCCAGTACCGCTCGGCGATCTACACCACCACCGATGCGCAGCTCACCGCCGTGCGGGCCTCGGCCGACCGCTACCAGGCGGCACTGACCGGTGCCGGCTACGGCGAGATCTCGACCGAGATCTCGGCCGCAGACGACGCCGGCGACGGCGTCTTCTACTACGCCGAGGACTACCACCAGGGCTACCTGCACAAGAACCCCCGGGGCTACTGCAACCACGGCTTCTGCCAGGTGGGCTACGACGAGGCGGCCCACGGCCAGGGCGCGGCGAAGGTGCAGCTCCCCGACTGAGCGATCAGGAGGCGATCGGGAGGGGCGGCTCGGCGACCCGCAGCAGCTGCTTGCCGAGGTTGGCGCCGGTGAAGAGCCGGGCCAACGTGGCCGGGGCGTTCTCGAGCCCCTCCTGCACGTCTTCCTCGACCGTGATCTCACCGCTGGTGAGCCAGCCGGCGAGCTCGCCGATCGCCTCGCCGAACCGGGGCACGAAGTCGAGCACCAGGAAGCCCTCGATCTTCGAGCGGCGGATGATGAGCTGCGCGTAGTTCTTCGGTCCCGGCGGCAGCTCCTGCACGTCGTAGCCGGTCGAGATGGCGCCGCACAGCGCGATGCGGGCGTTGAGGGCCAAGTTCATCAGCGCATCGTCGAGGATCGGCCCGCCGACGTTGTCGAAGTAGACGTCGAGGCCCTTCGGGAACTCCTCGCGGAGACGGCGTCCGACGTCCTCACCCCGGTAGTCGATGCAGACGTCGTAGCCGGCGACGTCGGTCACCCAGGCGCACTTCTCCGGCCCACCGGCGAGCCCGACCACCTTCGCCGCGCCCTTGATCCGGGCGATCTGTCCGGCGACCGAGCCGGTCGCTCCGGCGGCCCCCGAGACGAGCACGGTGTCGCCGGCAGCGACGCCCGCGACGTCGAGCATCCCGAAGTAGGCGGTCAGGCCGGTGACGCCGAGCGGGCCGAGCATCCAGGTCGGCGGCACGCCGGGCGGGATCTTCGCCACCCGCCCGGTGAGGCCCGTGCCATCGCTCACGGCGTAGTCCTGCCAGCCGAAGTTGCCCGAGACCAACTCGCCGACGACGTAGTCGGGGTGGTTCGTGGCCACGACCTGTCCGGCGCCGGACGAGCGCATCACCTCGCCGAGCTGGACCGGGGGGATGTAGGAGGGCACGTCGTTGAGCCAACCCCGCTGGGTCGGATCGAAGCCGAACCAACACACGCGGACGAGGAACTCGCCGTCGCCCGGCTCGGGGACGGCACCGGTGCGCAGCTCGAAGTGCTCGGCCCCGACCTCAGCGACGGGTCGCTCCACCAACACCAGCTGCCGGTTCACCTCATCGGACACGTGCGACCCTCCTCGTCTGCGACGTCGCGACCCTAGGCCGCAGCACCGGGCCGATCGGCACCGAGCTTCTCGCGACCGGGGGTTCAGCGAGCACGATCACCGCCGATGTGACCAGGGTTCACGCTCGGCGCGACGGCACGGGTGGTGCGGTGCGCCGCGAACCGCTGAGGTGGACCCGACCGAGCCGACCACCGGAGTTGCCGGATGCGCCGAACGAGCGGGATCGTCGCCGGCCTCGTCATGATCGTGGTCGCGCTCGCCGTGCTGACCCGACCGGGCGCCGACGACGGTGAGGCTCCCGACGTGTCCGGCGCCGCGCTCCTCGCTCCCGACACGCTCGCCGGGCCGTCCGTCGGCGCAACGGTTCCGCCCCCGACGACGCTCGCGGAGCCCGCGCCCGCGTCGTTCTGCGACACCGCCACCTGGCCGGCCGATCGGCTGCCGTCGCCCGACCGAGCAACCGTCGTCGACACCGATCTCGTGCTCGACTGCGACATGACGGTCGGCGCGCTGCGGATCGAGGCCGCGGGGTCGCTCACGTTCGTCGGCGATGCCGAGCTCACCGTCGACGCCACCGCGGGCGGTGAGGCGACCGGGCGGCTCGAGGTCCTGGGCACGCTCACCATGCGACCGTCGCGCGACGAGCTCCACATGGTCTCCTTCGCCGGCCTCGATGCCGGCGAGATGGTGGGCGGCGACGACGGGATGATGACCGATCCCGGTGGCCTCCACGCCATGGGCCCCGGCCGACTCGACCTCGACGGTGTCGACCGCACGGCGTGGACCCGGTTGGCCGCGGCGGCCCGTCAGGGGGATCGGACGATCGTCGTCGAGGAGACCGCAGGGTGGGAGGTCGGCGACCGGATCACCGTCGCGCCGTCGCTGCCGCCCGGCGACGTCGACTTCGCGACCGCCTACAGCGACGCCGTGATCGTCGAGGTGGCCGACGCCGTCGTGACCCTCGATCGCCCCCTCGCCCACGATGCCCCGGAGATCGTCGGGCGTGGCGGCGAGATCCATCGCGCCGAGGTGCTGAACCTCACCCGCAACGTCGTGGTCCGCACCGTGCGGGGCGACCCGGCCTACGTCACCGTCCACCCGACCGCGTCGGCCCAGCAGCTGGCCGACGTCGCGCTCATCGGTCTCGGTCCCGAGGGCGTCGTCGGTCGCTACCCGATCCACCTCCACCGCATGGGGGATCGGTCGCGAGGCTCGACGTTCGACCGCCTCCTCGTGCTCGACTCCGACAACCGCGGCACCGTCGCCCACGGCAGCCACGGCACGACGTGGACCGACGTCGTCGCCCACGACATCCGGGGCGATGCGCACTGGTGGGATCCGGGCATCGACGAGAACGCCAGCGACGACACCACCTGGCACTGCGTGGTGGCCTCGCGGGTCCAGCCCGACGAGGACTCCCGGTTCCGACTGGCCGGCTTCGAGCTCGGCTCGGGCGAGGGCAACTCGATGACCGACTCGGTGGCCGTCGGGGTGCTCGGCTCGAAGGACTCGGCCGGCATCTCGTGGCCCGAGGGGGCTGCCGGCCGGGGGAGCGGTGAGTGGCACTTCGAGGGCAACGTGAGCCACAACAACGCCCGCCACGGCGTCTTCACCTGGCAGAACACCGGTGGCGTCCACGAGATCAGCGACCTCGCCGCCTGGCACAACGGCGGCTTCGGCGTCTCCCACGGCGCCTATCGCAACGGCTATCTCTGGGACGAGCTCGATCTGTTCGACAACGCCGCCGGCGGGCTGCTGCTCCACGCCGTCTCCCGCGACCCCGATCTGCGCTTCAGCGACCTCTGGATCCGGGGCGGTGAGGTCGGCATCAGCACCACGAGCCACCAGCTCGAGGCCGGGGGCCCGACGGTGTTCGACGGCCTGGTGATCGAGGGAGCCGACACGCCGATCGTCGGTGCCGCCACCATCAACCCGGACTCGATCGACGTCCACGACTACGACGGCCCGCCGGTGGTGTTCGCCGACATCGCCCATCGGAGGAGCGAGTGGCGGTTCCACCGGGCCGGCGGGACCGTCGAGGTCGTCAGGCCGTGACCAGCTCGCGCCCGGCGTCGTCGGTGACGTCGAGCCCGTCGACCGTCGGCTGGTCCCGGGTGATCAGCACCAGGAGGCTGGGCAGCACGACCAGGGTGGCCACGAGCGCCATGATGATCATGATCGCCGTCAGCAGGCCGTAGGCGGCGAACAGCGGCATCGGGGCGAAGGCGAGGAGCCCGAACCCGATCGACGAGCTGACGGCCGAGGCGACGAGGGCCAGGCCGGTGCCCTCGCCGGCGATCCGCACGGCGATCGACCGCTGACCGTGGCGCTCGAGCTCCTCCCGATACCGGGTGATGTAGTGGATGGCGAAGTCGATCCCGATGCCGATCGACACCGCGGCGATCGTCGCCGTCACCAGGTTGATCGAGTACCCGAGCACCTCCATGAGGGCGTAGAGCCAGGTCACGACCATGAGGATCGGGACGACGCTGGCGAGGCCGTAGCGCACCGACCGGAGGAAGGCGCCGGCGACCAGCAGGCAGAGCACGACGGCGACGGGCAGCGACACCTGGAGCGCCCGGTTCGTGGCGTCGAGCGACGCCTCCCGCACGAACGGGCTCCCGGTGACCTGGACGAAGGTGCCGCCGAGCTGGGCCGACAGCTCGTCGGTGATCGGCTCGAGCTCGTCGAACGCCGCCGCAACGGACTCCTGCGCCCGGCTGTCGACGAGCTGGAGCTCGAGCAACGTGGCGCCGACGGGCTCGCCGACCTCCACGGCCGTGTTGACGTCGTCCGGGGTCAGGATGAGCCGCTCGGCGTCGAAGGGCACACCGGTCTCGGCGGCGACGGTGAGGAGCGCCTCGATCTGCGCACGGTCGTCGGGGATGCCGTCGCCATCGACGTCGCTCAGCGACACGCCGGTCTGCTCGGCGACGAGGCCGGCCATGAGCGGCGAGGACCAGGTTGCGTCGAGCACGCTGAACACCCCACCCTCGATGTCGATGCGGCCGTCGCCGTCGCGGGCCAGCGACGGGGTGTCGAGGTCACGGATGCGCTCTGCGGCGTCCTGGATGGCGGCCAGCGAGGTCGGGTCGGTCACGTCGGCTTCGATGTAGACGAGCGCCGGCTCGCCGCCGCGATCACCGACGTGGGTGTCGAGCTGGTCCAGGCCGACCACGAAGTCGGTGTCGGAGGAGAAGAAGTCCTCGACGTCGAACTCTGCGGGGACCTGCACGGCGAGCGTCGAGGCCGCAGCCGACACGGCGATGGCCGCACCGACGACCATGACCGGGCGTCGGGCGATCCCGGCGACGACGCGGCCGACACCTGCGGCGAGACGACCGTCGTCCTGGGATGAACGGGGCTCGGTGCCGACGGTGCGGTCGGTGGTCCGACGGCGCTGCACCACGTAGGGCACGGCGAGGGTGGCGACGATGGTCGCAGCGGCGAGGATCGCTCCGAGCCAGGGCAGGACGAAGACCATCAGCAGCACCGAGCCCATCGCCATCGAGGCGGCGCCGAGCCCGGCGGCGATGCGCCTCGCGGTTGCACGTCGACCCGGCGTCGGCGGTGGGACGTTGGCCTCGATGTGGCTCATGACCAGGGGCGTCACGACGCCGAGGAGGAGGTAGGCCGCCAGCAGGGCGATCGCGGTGCCGATGCCGAACTGCACGATCGACTCGATCCCGCTGGTCACGTTGGCGAGGAAGGCAGCGACACCGGTCAGCAGGGCCAGGATCAGCGCACCGGAGACGCCTGACATGCCGGACACGAACGCCGGTCCGGCCGTGCGACCCGACTCCCGCTCCTCCCGGTAGCGACCGATGGCGTGGAAGGCGTAGTCGACGCCGAACGAGATCATCGCCACGGGCACGATGAGCGCCAGCACGAGGTCGTCCTCGAGGCCGATGAGGTTCGTGATGCCCTTCAACCACACGATCAGGGCGAGGAACGACGCGCCCACGACGGCGAGTGCCCAGTAGCTCCTGAGGGTCAGCCCGACGAGGAGGAGCACGGCGAGGATGGTCATGCCGATGAACGGACCGGCGACGGCACCCTGCTCCTGGGAGGTCAGGTTGACGTCGATGGCGACGCCGTTCACCTGGAAGCCCTCGGCGGTGCGCAACACCTCCTGGACGCTGCGGTCGTACTCCTCGGGCTCGGTGTCGCCACCGAGGTTCACCGAGATGTTGCCGAAGCCGAGGACCGTGTCGTCGGCGAGCACGTTGAAGGCCACGGCCGGGACGACCCAGTCGCCGTCGTCGTCACGGCTCGCCTGCGCGGACAGCCCCACGACGGTCGACCGCTCGCCGTAGCGCTCGATGACGGCGGCGCCCGCATCCTTCACCTCGTCGTCGGTCGCGGCGGCCACGCCGTCGATGCCGACGCTCCTGAGCTCCTCGTCGACGAGGTCGGCGAGGCTGATGACCCCGTCGACCTCGCGCTCGACCTCGACCTCGAAGTACTCGAACAGCGTCGGGCCGACCTCCGGGTCCTGGCGCAGCCGCTCCTGGGCCGCGAGGAGCTCGGTGAGTGGCTCGGCACGCAGCACGTCGCCGCTGTCGTGCTCGGCGATGAAGATCAGTCCTCGGACCGACGACGCGAACGTGTCGTCGACCCGGTCTCGGGCGGTGAAGACGTCACCGGTCGGCTCGGTCGACGCCGACTGGTCGGGCGCCATGGTCAGGAACGGGATCGTCAGCAGGGCGGTCAGGCCGACGGCCACGGCGACGGTGAGGGCGGTCCGGCGTTGCAGGGCGGCGAACCACGTGGCGGTCCGTGAGGTGGCGGTGGTGGGGGTGTCCACGGTGGCTCCCGGGTCGTTGACGTTGACAAGATGACACCGTAAAGATCATGCTGGACACCGTCAAGATGACGCCCGTCACAGGTGTTTCGGGTCGTCCGGCGAAACGGGGGGCGGTCCCGGCGCGAAGAACCGGTCACCGCACCGATCGGGTCCCGCACCCCGGTCCGCCGCGGTGACGCGAGGCGCCGGGGTGACGTGCCGCGAGCCCCGGTTCCCCTCGCCTCGGCGCCCCGTGGTGGGTCGGCCCCGCCGCCGACCCACTCGGGGCGCCCTCGTCATGGTCACCTCCGCCGGAACGCTCAGGTGGTCGTCCGATCCGCCGACGGAGGTCGGGTCGCTCGTGATCCCGGTCGGGATCACGTCCGTTCGTGCCGAGGGTGACGCGTTGGCGAGCCCCGGCCGACGTCGGTCGTGCGTCCCGGTGCCGTCGTGCGCCGGGACGCCGCCGACCGCAGGGCCGCCGACCGCACGGCATCGAGCGCGACCTCCCCCGGTGGCGTCGACCCGCGAGGATGGGACCGCGTGATCCGAGCCCTCCCCGTCGTCATCGGAGCCGCCGCGCTCCTGGTCGCCTGCGCGGATGACGACGGCGCGCCCGCATCCGCCGACGTCGAGGCCGCCGCGGTCACGGTCGCGCCGCCGACCACCAGCTCGCCCACGACCAGCTCCTCGACGACCAGCTCGTCCACGACGACCAGCTCGTCGACGACGACGACCGAGCCGCCGCGGGTGTGGCCGGACGCCTCGACCACCGGCGTCCCCGACGGGGTCGAGCTCGTGTCCTCGGGTCCGATCGTCGTCACGGAACCGAACACGATCGTCGAGGGCGTCGAGGTCGACGGCGGCATCACCGTGCAGGCCGGTGGCGTGACCATCCGCAACGCGATCGTGCGCGGCGACGTCGTGAACGTCATCGACTGCGACACCGACAACGGGTGCGAGGACCTCCTGATCGAGGACACGACGGTGATCGGCACCGGTGAGCGCTGTCAGAACGGCATCGGGTTCAACCGCTACACGGCACGCCGGGTCGACATCTCCGGCTGCGTCGACGGCGCCAAGGCCCACGGCTTCACCGTGATCGAGGACTCCTGGATCCACGACCTGCGCCGGATCGAGGGTGAGGGCGACTCGAGCCACAACGACGGCATCCAGTCGACGGGAGGTGAGGACATCGTCATCCGCGGCAACCGGATCGAGGCGATCCCGCAGCGGCAGACCTCGGCCATCAAGGTGTCGGCGGAGCGGCGCCCCGTCCTCGACGTCGAGGTGTCGGACAACCTGCTGTCGGGAGGGACGATCACGCTGTTCGTCAACGACGCGGGTGAGGGGGCGCCGACCGGGGTCGTGCGCGACAACCTCATCGCACGGGGAGCGTTCTCGGCGGCCCCGTGGCGCATCACCGACAACCCCGAGCTCGTCTTCGAGGGAAACCGAGAGGACTGACCGTGGTTGTCAAGCCGCCGTCTCACTCGTGGCGGTCCGATGCTCACGATTCGTGCGATCCGTGGCAGACTGGGCCGGTGCACGGTGGGAAGCGACGAGCCACGCACCGGGTCGACGACGTCGTCGGCTCGGGTCCGTCCGACGAGCGGCCGTCGACCGCGCTGCACGGGCTGCGGTTCGGCCTCCCGGCCGCTGCGCTGCTGTGGGCGGCCGGTCTCGGCCTGGTGCGGCGGCTGGCCCGTCGAGGTCGCTGACCGTCGCGCTGCAGGTCCTCAGGTGATGCGGGGCCGTTCGGCGGGGTAGGCGAGGTGAGCGCGGGTCGTCAGCGCGTCGCGAAGGCGGCTGAGCGCGGCGACGACGTCGACGTGGCGCAGAGGGAGTGGCGAGAGGCCCAGTCGGATCACGTCGGGCTCGCGGAAGTCGCACACGACGCCAAGGCGCTGGTTGGCGAGCTGGGCGATCTGCCAGGCCTGCTCGTGGCGGAGCGCCACGATGGCCGCCCGCCGCTCGGGCGAGCGGGGTGTGAGCACCTCGACCCCCAGCGGTCCCAGCCAGTCGGCGCCCTGGTCGATGGCGAGCTGGGCCAGCGATGCGGCCTTGGATCGCAGCGCGCCCGCGTCGACCGACGCCACGAGCTCGATCCCCGCGGTGGCGCCCACGGTCGACAGCACCGGTGGCGTGCCGATCGCGAACCGCTCGACGCCCGGTGCGGCGTCGAAGGTCGGGTCGAGCTGGAACGGGTGGCGGTGACCGAACCAGCCGCGCAGTGGTGGGTCGAGGCGCTCGACGAGGTCGGGGCGGACCATGATCCACGCCGGTGCGCCGGGTCCGCCGCAGAGGTGCTTGTAGGTGCACCCGACGGCCAGGTCGACCCCCGACGCGCCGAGCTCGGGTGGCACCACCCCGACCGTGTGGCTGCAGTCCCACAACGTCCAGGCGCCGTGGCGATGGGCGGTCTCGGTGATGGCCCGGAGGTCGAGGAGGCGCCCGGTGCGGAAGTCGCAGTGGCCGAGGGCGACGAGACCGACCCGGTCGTCGAGCGCCGCGGCGACGCGGTCGGGATCGACGGGGTCCTCGACGAGACGCAGTCGACCGCCCGCCGCCCTCGCCCGCTGCTCGAGCGCGTAGAGGTCGGTCGGGAAGTCGGCGGCCGACGCGATGATGTGCGGGCGGTCGGGTCGCGCCGTCAGCGCGGCCCCGGCCGCCTGGTGGACCAGCACGGTGGTGGAGTCGCCGACGTGCACCGAACCGTCCTCGGCGCCGAGGAGCGCCTCGAGCCTCCGGGCGGCGCGACCGGCGACGTCGAGCCATCGCTGGGACCAACCGGCGACGCCGTCGTCGCGCCAGCGCCGCAGCTCGCGCTCGATGAGGCGCCCGGCCGTTCGCGGCTGGGCGCCGAGCGAGTGCCCGGCGAGATAGATCGTCCGGTAGCCGGGTCCGTCGGCGAGCGGGTGGAACGCCTCGACGAGGTGGGCCAGCGGATCGTCGCGGTCGAGGCGGCGCGCCCGGGCGAGCGGATCCTCGATCACCCGTCCTCCGGCTCGGGTGTCGGGCGAGTCGGCGAGGCGACGGTCATCCGGACGCCCAGCGCCGGGCCTCGTCGGAGCTCACCCAGTCGATGGCGTCGACGAGCACGCGGCGGAACGCCGGGTGGGCCCAGGTGGCGGGACCGTGTCCGAACTGGAGGTAGACGAGGGCGGAGCGACCGGCCCGCTTGGCCCACCCCACGAGATCGCTGCCGTCGGGATGGTCCCAGGCGCCCGGTTCCGTCGACGGAGCACCGATGGCCTCGCCGGCGGGTCGGAACCGGTCGGCGGTGAACGTGGCGTCGCTGCGCAACAGCGGGACGACCTCGTCCTCGAGCACCGGCCAGAGGTAGAGCTCGTCGTTGAGGTCGAACCCGTCCGGTGCCAGCTCGGCGACGCCGGCGGTCACGGGGTGATCGCCCGCGACCCGGACGTGGTGGTCGACGTCGAGCAGGTAGCCGCTGTCGGGCCAGTCCTGGTCGGCGAACCGTCCGGGTTGGTAGTGGAAGCGGGCGCCGACGAGCTCGGCCCATCCCTCCCACGCCGGCCACGCCGCCGCAGCGTGGTGGAGCACCACGAGGCCGATCCCCGCGTCGAGCGTCGCCTCGAGTCCCTCGAGGAAGCGGGGGGTCGGCTCGACGAGGTGCGGGGCCTCGCCGCGGCGGAACTCGATGCCGGGCATGTCGTAGAGCACGAAGGCGTCGAAGCGCTCGGCCCACCCGGGCTCGAACATCGCCTGGGCGGCCGGCTGCTCGACGTGGGTCCGATCGACGGGCAGCTCGTCCCACATCGACCAGAACGGCTCGCGCTCGAAGGGATGGCCTTTCGTCACCACGAGCACTCGCTTGCCGGACACGCGGCGAGGCTACCGAAGCCGCCCGACCTGGGCGGAGATCCTGATCTCTGACTAAGGTCAGAGACATGTCGAGCGTCGTTCCGAGCCATGCCGTGGGTCACGACCAGATCGGCCTCGTCCGTTCGTTCCACCGCACGGTGACCGATCGGGTCGGAGCGCTCCACGACGAGTACCTCGCCCGCGGGCGACCGCTCGGCGCCTCGCGCCTGCTCTGGGAGATCGGCCACGGCGACGGCGACACCCGCCGGCTCCGCGCCCGGCTCGGCCTCGATTCGGGCTACCTGAGCCGCCTGCTGCGTTCGCTCGAGGCCGAGGGCCTCGTCGAGCTCGACGACCACCCGGGTGACGGCCGGCGGCGGATCGCTCGCCTGACCGCCGCCGGCCGGACCGAGCACACCGAGCTCGACAGCGCGAGCGATGACCTCGCGCGTGCGGTGCTCGAACCCCTCGTCGAGACCGACCGGACCCGGCTCGTCGACGCGATGCGCACGGTCGAGCGTCTCATCACCGCCGGACTGGTGTCGATCGCCGTCGAGGACCCCGACGGAGCGGCGGCCCGACACTGCCTGGAGTCGTACGCCGCCGAGCTCGACGATCGCTTCGACACCGGCTTCGACGTCGGCGCCGCACGACCGGTCGGTGTCGATGACCTGCGGCCACCCGACGGCCTGCTCCTCGTGGCCCGCCTCCGCGAGACGCCGGTCGGGTGCGGTGCCCTCAAGCTGGTCGACCCGGCGTTCGCCGAGATCAAACGGGTGTGGGTCGACGGTTCGGCTCGGGGTCTCGGGCTCGGCCGCCGGCTGCTCGCCGCGCTGGAGGCCGAGGCGCTCGAACACGGACACCACGTGGTGCGCCTCGACACCAACGCTGCGCTCCACGAGGCGATCGCGCTGTACCGGTCGACCGACTACGTCGAGATCGAGCGGTTCAACGACGAGCCCTACGCCCATCACTGGTTCGAGAAGGCCCTGGGCTGAGCATCGGGCAGCCTCGGCGGTGAGCGGTCAGGCGGCGACCGGGAGCGAGCGACGCCCCCAGAGCAGGTAGGTCTCGATCCGGGTGGTGGGGCCGTCGTGACGGAGCAGCGGGAAGCGGTCGAGCAGCCGGGTGAGCGCGACCCGCATCTCGAGGCGGGCCAGTGCCGCGCCGACGCACAGGTGGGGTCCGGTGCCGAAGGCGAGGTGTCGACGCAGCTCGGTCGCCGGGCGGTCCAGGCGGAACTCGTCGGGTCGCTCGAAGACGTCGGCGTCGCGGTTCGCGGCGCCGTAGCACATCATCATCCGGGCCCCGGCGGGGACCGGCGTCCCCGACAGCTCCGTGTCGGCGACCGCCTGCCGGTAGAGACCGAGGACCGGTGGGTCGTGGCGCAACGACTCCTCGACGGCGACCTCCACCAGGGTTCGGTCAGCGAGGACGGCCTCCCAGCGGGTGCGATCCTCCAGGAGCCGCCAGACGAGGTTGGTGATGCCGGAGGTCGTCGTCTCGTTGCCCCCGATGAGCAGCTGGACGAGCACCGACCACAGCTCCTCGGTGGTGAGGCGGTGGCCGTCGTCGTCCTCGGTCAGCGACAGGACCGTCGTGAGGTCGTCGGGTGGGTCGACGGACCGCCTGCGGGCCTCGACCTGCTCGTCGAAGAACGCCTGCATGAGGCGGCGCTCCTCCCGGCCACGGGTCGGGTCGTTGAAGGCGGCGAGGATCTCGTCGGACCAGTGCTTGAAGGTGGTGCGCAGCTCCTCGGGCACACCCAGGAGCCGGGCGATCACGATGACCGGCAGCGGCTCGGCGAGGGCGTCGTGGAGATCCCAGTGTCCGGTGCCATCGACCGCGTCGAGGAGCTCGTCGGTGAGCGTCTCGATCATCGGCCCGAGCGCTGCGACGCGGGGCGCCGAGAACGCCGCCTGGACGATCCGCCGCAGTCGGGTGTGATCCGGCGGGTCGTCGAACAGGGCGACGCGGGCCGAGGGTCGGGGCCCCTGGCCGGTGGTCGCCGTCCATCGGAGGTGGTCACGGGCGACCAGGTCGACGTCGTGGTGGCGGGTGGCGGTCCACAGGTCGCCGCCGTCGAGCTCCTGGTGATGGACCGGGCACCGCTCCAGCAGCTCCCGATAGGCCGCGAACGGGGAGGCCATCACCTCGTCGGAGAACGGGTCGTAGGGCACCACGCCCGCAACGTAGCCCGTCGACGAGGTCGTCACCGCTGGGTCGAGGTGCGCCATGATGCCTGCCGCGAGCTGCGGGGCACGGGAGAGGGCGGACATGACAGGGACGGGCGGGCGGCTCGTGGCGAGGCTGTTCGGACGCGTCACCGGTGGCCAGCGAGCGGAGCTCCTCGAAGCGGCGACCGAGGTGGTGGCCGGTCAGGGCGGTGGGCTCCACGACCTCCTCGGGCGACTCTCCTCCGGTGGTCTCGGGGCCCAGGTGCAGTCATGGATCAGCAGCGACCCGAGCGCCCGGGTGTCGGGGGCCGACATCCGGCGTGCGGCCGGTGACGTGGCCCTCGAGCGGATCGCCGCCCGGGCCGACCTGACCCGGCGCCAGGCCGCCGGTGGGCTGGCCCAGCTCCTGCCGCCGCTCGTCGACCAGCTCTCACCGCACGGCGAGCTACTGTCCGGCGACGGCCTGCAGTCGGCGCTGACGACGGCGCTGGGCGCGCTGCGGGACCAACCACTGGGGGAGCGATGATCCGACTCGGTTACCAGATCCCGAACTTCACCTATCCCGACACCTCGCCGACCGAGATCTTCCCGACGGTCGTGGCGCAGGCCCGCGCGGCCGAGGCGAGCGGCTTCGACACCGTCCTCGTGATGGACCACTTCTACCAGTTGCCCATGCTCGGCCCGCCCGAGAACGAGATGCTCGAGTGCTACGCGACGCTGGCCGGCCTGGCCGCCTCGACCTCGACGATCCAGCTGTCCGCCCTGGTCACGGGCAACACCTACCGCAACCCGGCGATGCTGGCGAAGACGGTGACGACCCTCGACGTCGTGTCGGGCGGGCGGGCGATCCTCGGCATCGGGGCGGGCTGGTTCGAGCTCGAACACGAGGGGTACGGCTACGAGTTCGGCACGTTCAGCGATCGTTTCGTCCGGTTGGAGGAGGCCCTCCAGATCATCCGGCCGATGCTCCAGGGCCAGCGGCCCAGCTTCGAGGGCCGGTGGTATCGCGCCAAGGACGCCATCAACGAGCCCCGGGTTCGCGACGACCTGCCGATCATGATCGGCGGCAGCGGCGAGCGGAAGACCTTCCGGCTCGCCGCCCTGTTCGCCGACGAGGTCAACATCATCTGCGGCGCCGACGAGCTGCCCCGCAAGCTCGATGCGCTCGCAGCGCGCTGCGAGGAGGCCGGTCGCGACCGGTCGACGATCCACACCACCTGGCATGCCGCCGTGGTCATCGGGCGCACGACCGCAGCGGCCGAGGCCATCCGCGACGACTACCTCGCAGCGCGCGGACTGGACTGGGCGACGGCCGAGGCGCAGATGGGGCAGCGCATGGTGATCGGCGATCCGGACACCGTCGCGGAGCAGGTCCGCGCCCGGGCCATCGATGTCGGCGTGGACGGTGTGACCATCAATCTCACGGCCGACGGCCACGATCCCGAGACCGTCGCCCTGGCCGGCGAGGCGCTCGCGCCGCTCGTCGGTCGGTGATCCGGACCCTCGACGCGGTGGGGACCAGGCTGGGGACGCGAAACGGCCCGAGGATGAGCGCTCATCCCCGGGCCGTCCACGTACGGTGACGACGGGCGATCGTCGACGGTCGTCTGCCTCTCTGCGAAGCCCGCCTCGAGGGCCGGGCTGAGGGCGGAGAGAGGTGGCTGCTGCGGACCACCCGACGTCACCGCGAACGCTGCGAACGTCAGTCGCCCGGAGGCGAACGCTCGTCGGCGAGTGCGCTTCGGTGCACCCCGAACCCCCCTTGTTCGTGCCACTGCCCCCGCAGTGACGCTCCCCTGTGACCGAAGACACTACGACGAGACGGCTCCGAAGTGAACCCCTTCGGGCGAGATCGTCACGCACCTCACGGAGCGCGCGACCGAGCTCGCTGACAACGCTCAACGTGGTCTAGCATCACGGACCGCAGCAACGGGGAGGCGGGTGGTGGCAACCAGGTTCGGCAGCGTGATGGCGACCCTGCTGCTGGTCGTCGGTGCCCTGGTCGTGCCGGCCGGCCCCGCCGCTGCCGATCCCGGCGACGCGGTCGTCGAGTTCTGGCACGGGACCGGTGGGTCGTTCGGTACGACCGGGACCCCGCAGCGCTGGGCGAACGTCACGGGTCGGGTCAGCGATCCCGACGGTGTGGCAGAGGTGCGCTTCCGGCTGGGCGACGGTCCGGAGCGGGTCGCGGGACTGGGTCCCAATGAACGTCGTCTCGTGACCGAGCACTCCTTCAACCTCGATCTCGCCGAGGCCGACCTGGGGGCGTCGCAGCGCCTCACGGTGACCGTGGTCGACGGCGGCGGCGACGAGACGGTCGTCGAGGCCACGGTCCGCGACGTCGACGGCGTCGTGCCCGATGTCGACGTCGATCTCGACTGGGCCGCCGTCGGCTCGGTCGACGAGGCGGGCGACGTCGTCGACGGGCACTGGGAGCTCACGCCCGACGGCCTCCGCAACATCGAGCTCGGCTACGACCGCTTCGTCGTGCTCGGCGACGTCAGCTGGACCGACTACGAGGTGCTGGTCCCGATGCGGCTCGAGTCGACGATCCCGCCGGGTCGGCTGTCGGGTGACGGCGGCTTGGGCCTGATCCTGCGGTGGAACGGGCACAACGACACCGTGACGCCCGGGAGCCAACCGCTCCAGGGCTTCCGACCCGCGGTCGGCAGCCCCACGCCGTTCGGCGGCATCGCCTGGGTGCGTCTCCGTGGCGATGGCAGCTCGCGGCTCCAGCTCATGGATCCGGCGCTCCGCACGGTCAACCGCAACACCGGCCTCGACCTCGACGAGTGGATGTGGATGCGGGCCTCGGTCGAGACGACCGGCGGGGGCACGTCCACCTACCGCATGAAGGTCTGGCAGGACGGCGCTGACGAGCCGGACGACTGGACGCTGACCCGCGTGCTCGCTCCGGGGGAGATGGGTCCGCCGGGCGGTTCGATCGGCCTGCTGGCCCACGAGGCCGAGGTGACCTTCGGCCGGGTCCGCATCGGCGAACCCGGCACGGTCGGCGATCCGGGTGATCCCGGCGACCCGGGTGATCCCGGCGACCCCGGCGACCCCGGTGATCCCGGTGACCCGGGTGATCCCGGCGACCCGGGTGGTCCCGGTGGTCCCGGTGGTCCCGGTGATCCCGGCGATCCTGGTGATCCGGGCGATCCCGGAGATCCCGGGGAGCCCGAGGACCCCGACGAGCCGGCCGACCCTGAGCAGCCCGTCGTCGGCGGCGACCCCGCCGGCCCGGGGACCGACGCCCTCGAGCGGGTCGGCTACTGGACGCTGGGCGCCGCCGGTGCGGTGACGTCCTTCGGCGACGCCGAGGACCTCGCGTCGATCACCGACGGCTCCGCAGCCGTCGACATCGAGGCGCTCGCCGACGGCACCGGGGCCCTCGTGCTCACCGAGGACGGAGTGGTGCACCCGCTCGGGGAGGCCGAATCGTTCGGCGGTCTGGCCGCCGATCGGCTCGATCCGGGAGAGCGCCCTGCGGCCCTCATGGCCCGGCCCGACGGCACGGGCTACTGGATCGTGACCGACCTCGGGCGCGTCACGGCGTTCGGAGCGGCCGCGGTGCTGGGCGGTCTGGAGGACCTGACGCTGAACGCGCTGGTCATCGCCGCGGCGGCGACCGCGTCGGGCGACGGCTACTTCCTGGTCGGCGCCGACGGCGGGGTCTTCGCGTTCGGCGATGCGGACTTCCGCGGCTCGACCGGCAGCCTCGTCCTGAACCAGCCGGTCGTCGATGTCCTGCCCGACGGCGACGGCACCGGCTACCTCCTCGTCGCAGCCGACGGAGGCGTCTTCGCGTTCGATGCGACCTTCAGTGGTTCGCTGCCCGGCGTGCTCGCCGACGGCACGGCGCTCAACGCGCCGGTCGTGAGCGGCATCCCCTACGGCGACGGCTACCTGCTGGTGGCAGCCGACGGGGGCGTGTTCGTGTTCGGCGACCTGCCCTTCCTCGGCAGCCTCGGCGGCGACCCGCCCGCCGACCCGGTGGTCGGCGTCGCCGCGTTCGCCGACCGGGGCAGCTCGGCGCTTGACTGACCAGTTACCGAGTATGCATACTCGGTAATCATGGCGGTGAAACACGGGCTGCTCTCGCTGCTGCGCGATGAGCCACGCTACGGCTATCAGCTCAAGACGACCTTCGAGGCGGCGACCGGCGGCGTGTGGCCCCTCAACGTCGGTCAGGTGTACACGACGCTCGACCGGCTCGAACGTGACGGCCTCGTCGCCGTCGAGGAGGTGGACGAGCAGAAGCGCTACGCGATCACCGCTGCCGGACTCGACGAGCTGGGCCGGTGGTGGGACGTCGTCCCGGCCGACGAGCCGCCACCTCGCGACGAGCTGCTGCTCAAGGTGCTCATGGCGATCGACGAGGGCGCCGACCGCGCACGGGCGGTGCTCGATCATCAACGGTCGGCGCTGTTCTCCCTGCTCCAGGCGCGTCGCCGGTCCGCTCGGCGCACGAGCGTCGCCGACGGCGAGGCGCTGGCCGCCGAGCTCGTCGCCGACGCCCTGATCGTCCGTGCGGAGGCCGACCTACGTTGGCTCGATCTCTGCGAGGCCCGCCTGTCCGAGCTCGGAACGGAGTCCACGTGACCGACGAACCATCCGCAGCCCTCGAGTACCGCCAGGTGGTCAAGGCCTTCGGCTCCGGATCGAACGAGGTGTGGGCGCTGAGCGGCGTGTCGCTCGCCGTCGAGTCCGGCGAGTTCGTCGCCGTCATGGGTCCGTCCGGGTGCGGGAAGTCGACCTTGCTCCACCTGGCCGGCGGCCTGGAGCACCCGAGCGCCGGGCGCGTCCTCGTCCACGGCCGTGACCTGGCCGATGCGACGGTGGCCGAGCTCGCCCGGTTGCGGCGTCAGGAGCTGGGCTACGTGTTCCAGGAGCTCAACCTCGTCCCGGCGCTGACGGCCGTCGAGAACGTGATGTTGCCGTTGGAGCTCGACGGCGTCGGCATGCGGTCCGCGCGTGCGCAGGCCGTGGCGGCGCTGGAGCGGGTCGGTCTGCCGGGTCGGGGTGACGCGTTCCCCGACGACCTCTCCGGCGGCCAGCGTCAACGGGTCGCGATCGCCCGAGCCATCGTGGGCGGGCGCGCGATGGTCCTGGCCGACGAGCCGACCGGGGCGCTCGACACCGCCACGAGCGACCGGATCGTGTCCCTCCTCGCGGAGCTGGCGACCGTCGACGGGACGACGGTCGTGATGGTCACCCACGAGCCGCGGCTGGCCTCGTGGGCCGACCGGATCGTCTTCCTCCGCGACGGGCTCGTCGTCGACGAGTCGACGCCGAGCAGCGATACCCCGACACGGGTGCTGTCGTGAGCACCTGGCGCCTCGCCGCCCGGATCGCCTGGCGGGAGGTGCGCCGCCGCCCCGGGCGCACCGGGCTCGTCATGCTGCTCATCGCCCTCCCCGTGATGGGCATGACGGCAGCGAGCATGGTCGTCCGGGCCGGCAACCTCAGCGCAGAACAGCGCTTCGAGCAACGTCACGGGCAGGCCGACCTGGTCGCCTGGCTGGGCGGGCCGGGCGACTCCGTGGCCGCCGACCTCGATGCGTTGCGCAGCGTGCTGCCCGGTGGCAGCGAGGTCGTCCCGTACTTCGGCGTGGACTCGTCGATCGGCGTGCTCCGCGACGGCCGGCAGATCGCCTCGTACGTCACCCTCACCGACCTGCCGCTCCGCGAGCCCGTCACGACGGGCATCATCGACATCGAGCGAGGCGTCGCGCCGGACCGGGCGGAGGAGATGCTCATCTCGCCGGACCTGGCGTCGGACTGGGGGGTCGACATCGGTGACCGGGTCGACACGACCCGGCCGACGGCCAGCTGGACGGTCACCGGCATCGGGCGGCAGACGCAGTACCTCCGGCAGTCGGTCGTGGTGGTCGGCGAGCTCGACCCCGAGATCGTCCGGGCCGGCGCCCGCAACGATCGGGCGCTCGTGCGACTCCGCGCCGGTCCGCCCGACCCGGCGCTGCTCGACCGGATCGCCCGGCTCGGCCTCGTCGCCGATCACGCAGCGGGTGCCGACGACGACGGCCGCTCCGACGGCGACGCGCTCCTCTGGGGCTGGGTGGGCGGCGCGGTCGGTCTCGCCGTCATCGGGGTCGTGGCGTCAGCTGCGTTCGCGACCAGTGGACGCCGCCAGCTGGTGACGGTGGGCCAGCTGTCGGCCAATGGTGCCGGCGAGCACGTGATCCGGCGCACCTTCCTCCTCCAGGGTGCGTGGTCGGGACTGCTGGGAGCGGCGCTCGGCATCGTCGTCGGCGCGGCCATCACCAGTCGATGGTGGTGGCTCGCCGAGCTCGGTGCGGATCGCCGACTCGTCGCCGACCGCTGGGCCCCGCTCGACCTCGTCGTCATCGCCGCGACCGCGACGCTGGCGGCGACGATCGCTGCGCTGGTGCCGTCGTGGTCGGCCAGCCGGCTGCCCGTCCTGGCGGCGTTGGCAGGACGTCGGCCGCTGGGCCGCCCCGCTCGTTGGGTCGCTCCGCTCGGTCTGGCATCGACCATCGGGGGCCTGCTGGTCCTCGCGGCCGCCGCGGTCGAAGGTGAGGGTGACCGGGCCACGGCGCTCGGGGTCGTCGGCGGCCTCGCGCTCCTCCTCGGCGGTGTGCTCGCATCGACCCTCGTCGTCGTCGCCCTCGGCCGGCTGACGGCTCGAGCGGCCGGGGTCGTCCGGCTCGCGGCACGCGAGATCGGACGGGACCGGCGCCGGAGCGCGGCCATCGTCGCCGGGACGGCGGCCGTGGCCGGTGTCGCCGCGGTGGCGGTCGTCGTGGCCGCCACCAGCGAGACGTCGCAGCGCGACCGGCAACAGGCCGCTCGGCTCCCGGCGAACACCTTCGAGCTGGTCGCGTCCTCGATCTCGGAGACGGGTGATCAGCTGGTGGTCGACGAGGTCCCCGCCCGGTTGCGGGCGGACGTCGATGCCGTCGCGCTGGGCGCGACCTGGACGCGGACCACCGCTCCGGCTCGCTCCATCTGGCGGATCGAGCGGGCGACGACGTTCAGCGAGCGCGAGCAGGAGCAGCTGTCCGACGTCGTGCAGCTCTGGAGCTCGATGGCGCTCGTCGATCCGGCGAGCGACACCGGCGGCGAGGTGTGGTGGTCGGCCACGTTCGGTCCCACCGATACGTTCGACGCCGACCTCGTGCAGGGCATCACCCTGGCGGTCTCGCTCGTCCTCGTCCTCGGGGTCGTGACGGTCGGGCTCTCGTTGACCGCCGCCGAGAACCGGCCCGAGCGGAGCATCCTCCGCGCGGTCGGCGCGTCGCCTCGGACGCTCGCCCGGCTGACGGCGACCACCGCGTGGTTGCAGGCCACGACCGGCATCGTCATCGCCGTCCCGCTCGGTTACCTCGCCGTCGCCGTTCTCCGACCACTGCCGGGCGAACTACCGACGGTGCCGTGGCTCGGCATCGCCCTGCTCGTCGTCGTCATCCCGGCCCTGGTCGCCGCAGGAGCGTGGCTCGCCTCGACGATCGCCACCAGGGTGACCCGCCGCCGCGGCGACGCCCCGCTCAGCCCGCGGCTGACGGCGTGAGGACGGCCTCGTCGCCGCGTTCGCCGACCGGGCCTGAGCCCGACCCGGGCGATGGCTCAGCGCACGGCCCGGAAGCACGCCCTCACGTCATCCAACCAGAGGTCGGGTACCTCCATCGCAGCGAAGTGCCCGCCCCGATCGAACTCCGACCAGTGCACGATCTCGAAGGCGCGCTCGGCCCATCGACGCGATGGCCGCATGATCTCCTTCGGGAAGATCGCGGCGCCGGTCGGCACCTCGACCCGCTCACCGGTACCGCCCCACATCCCGGCCTCGTTCACCTCGAAGTAGAGGCGGGTCGACGACAGGATCGTGCCGGTCACCCAGTAGATCGTCAGGTTGGTCAGGAGCTGCTCGTCGGTGAACGGCGTGCCGGTCGGTTCCCGGACGTCGGACCACACCCGGAACTTCTCGTAGATCCAGCCCGCGAGCCCCGCCGGTGAGTCGGTGAGCCCGTAGGAGAGGGTCTGGGGTCGGGTCCGGTGGATGGCGGAGTAGCCCGTCTCGTGCTGCTGCCACGTCATCATCTCGGTCAGGCGGACCTGCTCGTCGTCGGTGAGATCGGCGAGCTGGTCCTCTTCGGGCGGTGCGACGACCAGGTTCAGGTGGATGCGCTCGACGTGGTCCGGGTCGACGAGCGCGAGGTGGCTCGTGATCATCGCCCCCCAGTCGCCGCCCTGGGCGACGTAGCGGTCGTAGCCGAGGCGCGACATGAGCTCGGCCCACATCTCGGCGACGCGTCGGATGTGCACCCCTCGGCTGCGGGTCGGGCCGGAGAAGCCGTACCCGGGGATCGACGGCACCACGAGGTGGAAGGCGTCCCCGGCGTCGCCACCGTGGGCGGGCGGGTCGACGAGCGGCCCGATCACGTCGAGGAACTCGGCGACCGAGCCGGGCCAGCCGTGGGTGAGCAGCAGCGGGACGGCGTCGGGGTGGGGGGATCGCACGTGGAGGAAGTGGACCCGCTCACCGTCGATCTCGGTGACGAACTGCGGGGAGGCGTTGATCCTGGCCTCGGCGGCGCGCCAGTCGAACTCGATCCACGCGTCGCAGAGCCGGCGCACCTCGTCCTGCGGCGCGCCGTAGTGCCAACCCGCTCCGTCGATCCCGCCCGGCCACCGGGTGTTCGCGAGACGGGCCCGGAGGTCGGCGAGGACGGCGTCGTCGACCCGGACCTCGAAGGGCGTGAGCGTGGTCACGACCCGACGCCCCGTCCACCGCCTTCGCGGAAGACCGTCGTCTCGCGATCAGCGAACTGCGACGACGAGCCACCGGTCGTGTCGCCGGCGTCGATGACCAGCGTGTGGCCGCTGATGTAGCCGCCCTCGTCGGAGGCGAGGAAGAGGAAGGCGTTCGCGACGTCGTACGCCTCACCGGCCCGGCCCAGCGGACGCCCGCGCGACATCAACGAGCGGGCGGTGTCGAGGTCACCCGAGTCGCCGATCGAGACGTCGGCGGTCAGCGGGGTGACCATCCCGGTCGGCGCCACGGCGTTGACCCGGATGCCACTGGCGAGCAGCTCCGAGCTCGCCGTCTTGACCAGCCCCACGACGCCGTGCTTCGCGGCCGTGTAGGCGTGGGGTCCGAGGCCACCCTGCACCCCGGCGGTGCTCGAGGTGGCCAGGATCACCCCCGAGCCCTGCGGCACCATCACCCGCGCCGCCTCGCGCATCGTGAGGAAGGCGCCGGTGAGGAGCACGTCGACCGAGAAGCGCCACGCGTCGAGCGGCGTCTCGGCGAAGGGACCCATCACGCCGACGATGCCGGCGTTGGCGATGGCGACGTCGAGCGAGCCGAAGCGCTCGACGGCGAGGTCGACGGCTGCCGCCTGCTCGCCCTCGTCGCGGACGTCGCAGTGCACGAACGCGGCTGCGTCGCCGAGCTCGGCGGACAACGCCTCGCCCGGTTCGTCCTGGAGGTCGGCGAGCACGACGCTCGCCCCCTCGGCGACGAAGCGGCGGGACGTGGCCTCACCGATCCCCGACGCTCCTCCCGTGACGAGCGCGACCTTGCCGTCCAACCGACCCATGAGACCCTCCCCGTTGACCCGGGGCTGGACCGTAGCCGCCGAGGTGGGTGCGCCCGATCGGTGCTAGTGGACCGCCTTGGTGTCCATGTCGCCGAGTCGCTCGGCGACGGCGATGAGCATCTTCTTCGTGACGGTGGGGATGTCGTCGAGGAGGGTCTGGAAACCGCGGCGGTCGATCACGAGCGCAGTCAGTGGGCCCTGTGCGACGACGGTGGCGTTGCGGTCGCGGTTCTGGAGGAGCGCGAGCTCGCCGGCGAAGTCACCGGCGCCGAGCGTTGCGACCTTCCGGCCCTTCTTCCTCACGACGGCCTCGCCGTCGACGATGACGATGAAGGAGTTCGCTCGCGCTCCCTCCTTCATGAGCTCCTTGCCGTCCTTGAACGTCAGCTCGGTGGAGAGCCGTGCGATCTCGTTGAGCTCCTTCTTGGAGAGCTTGGAGAACAGCGGCACCTCGCGGAGGTGCTGGATGTACTTGTCGCGGGCCATGCGTCGCATCGTAGGAGCTGGCTCAAGTCCGATGCCCGATCGACCGATGACTGCCTCATGAACGTCGCCGGAGTCGCAACCAACAACGCCATGCTGCAGGCCGCCACCCAGGCCAACGGTGGTGCCGACGGTGTCGGCGTCGCCGTGCTCGACAAGGCCATGGAGCAGGCGGCGACCGTCACCTCACAGGTGGTGGAGTCCGCCGCCGCCCCGCCGCCGCCGTCGACCCCGGGTCTGGGCGAGCACGCCGACGTCTACGCCTAGGTCCTTCCGGCGCTCGCTGACTAGCCTTCCCGCTCAGGGGAGGGGACGGTGGCCGTCGAGATCGATGCCGAGCGTTGCGCGACCGAGTACGCCGCGACGCGTGCCCGCGTGCGCGAGGTGCTGAGCGACCTCTCGCCCGGGCAGGAGGAGACGGTCGTCCCGGCCTGTCCCGACTGGACGGTCCGCAACCTCGCAGCCCACCTCGCCGGCGTCGCGGCCGACCTCGTCGCCCGCCGCAACCCGACCGGCGACACGCAGGCCTGGGTCGATGCCCAGGTCGCCGAGCGCGCCGCCGTGCCGGTCGCCGAGCTGCTCGACGAGTTCGACGCGGCCGGTCCGGGCTTCGAGGGCCTGATCCGCAACCGCCCCCGCTCGTTCGCCGGCTTGCTCTATGACGTCGTCTCCCACGAGCACGACGCCGCGAACGCGCTCGGCCGGCCCGCCGATCGGAGCAGCGGAGGCGTCGTGCTCAGCCTCGACATCATGTTCGACATGGTCGAGCGAGACCTCGCTGCGAACGGGCTCGGCGCGGTGCGCTGCTCCGACGGGGTCCGCAGCTGGGAGGTCGGCGAGGGCGAGGTCGGCCTCACCATCGAGACCGACACCTACGAGCTGTTCCGCCTCGTCGGCAGCCGACGTTCGCTGCATCAGATGCGCGACGCGGGCTTCGTCGGCGACCTCGACGCGCACCTCCCCGGCCTCTGCCACCTGCCACTACCGACCACCGATCTCGTGGAGTGACACCGTGACCGACACCGCCCCCTCGCTGGTCGACCTGTTCGAGCTCGATCAGGATGCGTTGCGCTGCCCGCACGAGGTCTGGCGCCCCGTCCGCGACGCCGGTCCCGTGCACTGGGTCGAGGAGACCGGGCACTTCGTGGTGACCCGCTACGACGACATCCTCGCCGTGGTCCGCGACCCCGAGACCTTCTCGAGTCGCCTCCCGACCGGCCCGCACGCCGGACAGCGCCTGATCCAGCGGATGACCGAGCTCGCCGAGGCGAAGCCGGAGGTGGCCGAGCTGCTCGCCCGGTCGGGTCGCGAGAGCCGGTCGGCCACACTGCTCAGCGCCGACCCACCCGATCACCAGCGCCAGCGCCTGCTGGTCAACCAGGCGTTCACGCCCCGGCGGGTCCGCCAGCTCGAGGACGAGATCCGCCTGCTGACCGAGCAGCTGATCGACGACTTCGTCGACGAGGGCGCCGTCGAGCTCGTCGGTCGCTTCGCCGTCCTGTTGCCGTTGACCGTCATCGCCCGTGCCCTCGGGGTGCCCGAGCACGAGCTGGCGCAGTTCAAGCGATGGTCCGACGACCTCGTCGTGCCCGTGGGCGATCACGATCCGCCGCCCGAGCGCGTCGAGGCGTTCATCCGCTCGAACGCCGAGTTCAACGACTACTTCTCGGCGAAGCTCGCCGAACGGCGCGCCGACCCGCGCGACGACCTCATCACCGACGTCGTCCAGGCTCGCCTCGATGGTGACGAGCTTCGTCAGGACGAGATGCTGGCGATGCTGCAGCAGTTCCTGGTGGCCGGCAACGAGACCACCACCAAGCTCATCACCTACCTCGTGCTCCGACTCGCGGAGGACCCCGAGCTGCAAACGCGGGTGCGAGGTGACGGCGACCTCATCCCGGGCCTCGTCGAGGAGGTGCTCCGCCTCGAGACGCCGGTCCAGGGCCTGTACCGAACGGCGAACGTCGACACCGAGATCGCCGGCGTGGCCATCCCCGAGGGCGCCCACGTGATGTGCGTCTACGCGTCGGGCAACCGCGACGAGGAGCGCTTCCCCGATCCCGACCGGTGCGATCCGGCGCGGTCGAACAGCCGACAGCACCTGGCGTTCGGCCAGGGCCCGCACTACTGCATCGGGGCCAACCTCGCCCGGTCCGAGGCCCGCCTCGCCACCGAGATCATCCTGCGCCGCCTCCACGACATCGAGCTCGTCGCCGACGCGCCGCCCATGGTCGCCGAGCCGAGCTACGTGCTCCACGGCCTGAAGCAGCTGCACGTCCGCTTCACCGCTGTCCCCTGATGCGCCACCGGCGCCGGACCCCGGACGGGTGAACCCGTCTCGGTGGCCGACGCCGGCAGCAGGAGGTGCGTCGTGTGATCAGCGAGTGATGGCGCGGGGCCGACCGTCGCCGAACCACGGCTTGTCGGAGAACTCGCGGATGTTGACCGACGTCGCCCGCGGCTCGTAGGTGCGCCAGGCGACCTTGTGGTCGTCGTCGTTGCCGATCGCCACGCCGGTGTAGCGCGGCCCCTGACCGAAGGCGAAGCCGACGAACTCGTCCGGCGAGAACCGGTTGTCGAGGTCGCGGTTCTCCTGGAGCTTCGTCCAATCGCCGTCGGTGGTGCCGTGGTAGACGTCGATCCGCCCGGCGGCGTCGGTGCCGACGATGATGAAGCGGTCGTTGTCGCCGTCCCACTCGACCGCGAGGCAGGCCGTGAGGCCGTCGAGCACCCGGGGGGTGAAGTCCCCGAAGTACGGCTTGCCGGAGAAGTTGCGGGCGTTCGTGTACGCGCACCGCTGCTGGAGGTCGACGTTGTTGCTGCCGTTGAGCGGGTTCACGTCGACGATCCGGTTGCCGACGACGATGCCGGCGTACGGATCAGCGCCGAGCGCCATGTCCACGAACTCGCCCGCAGCGAAGCGGTTGTCGATGTCGCGGTTCTCCTGGAGCTTCGTCCAGCCCGAGTTGTCGCCGTGGTAGACGTCGATCTCGCCGGTGGTGCTGACGCCGACGAGGACGTACAGGTCGTTGGCGGCGTCGTACTCGACGTCGAGACACTCGGCCAGCGTGTCGGCGACGACCTGCGGACGCCCGTCACCGAAGTACGGCTTGTCCGAGAACTCGCGGGCGTTGATCGACGTGCAGCGCGGCTGGAGGTCGACGTTGCTGCTGCCGTTGAGCGGGTTCACGTCGAGCACGACCGTGCCCACGGCGACGCCGAAGCGTGCGCCGGTCCCACCGAAGGCGATCCCGTCGAACTCCGCTGGGCTGTAGCGGTTGTCGATGTCACGGTTCTCCGCGAGCTTCGTCCAGGAGCGGTTCGCGCCGTAGTAGACGTCGATCTCGCCGGCGGCATTGGCGCCGACCACGTAGCTGACCCCGTGCTGGGCGTCGTACTCGACGTCCAGCGCCTCGACGAGCGGTTCGTCCGCCGCTCCCGCCGGAGGTGCGACCACCAGCGTCGTCACGAGCACGACGAACGCGCCCACCCATGTCCAAGTCCTCATCGCCCGCTTCCTCTGCATCGCCCGGTTCCCCTTGATCGGTGGCGTGGAACCGAACGTACCGATGTCCACCATTTCTCGCGTTGGCCTGCGCGCGCAGTGTGGTGGGGGGCGGTGTCGATGGGGTCGGCCGCGGGGGCCGCGACTACGTTCCTCGTCGGGGAAGGGGAGGTCGGATGAGCAGCGCCGCAGCGCGCTTCGGCGGACGTGCCTACGTGGTGACCGGAGCGGCATCGGGGATCGGCCGCGCCACGGTCGAGCGCCTCGCCGCCGAGGGCGCTGGCGTGGTCGCCGTCGACCTCGACGCCGCCCGCTTCGACTGGGCCCAGGGCCTCGACGCCGTCGAGATCCTCGAGGGCTCGGTCACCGAGACCGCGGTGAACGAGGCGGCGGTCGCCCGGGCCGTGGAGCGGTTCGGAACCCTCGACGGCGTCGTCCTCAACGCCGGCGTCACCGGTACGCCGCCACTCGACGGCGACCTCGGGCCCTTCGACCGGACCATGGAGGTGAACGTGCGCGGCGTGGTCCTCGGGATCCGAGCCGCCGTCCCCGCGCTGCGGTCCAACGGCTCGGGTTCGGTCGTCGCCATCGCGTCGACCTCCGGGATGCGCGGCGATCCGGGCATGTGGGCCTACAACGCGTCGAAGGGCGCCGTGATCAACCTCGTGCGTGCGATGTCGCTCGACCTGGCCCACGAGGCGATCCGGGTCAACGTCGCCTGCCCCGGCCCGACCCGCACCGGCATGACCACACCGCTCATCGACGGCCTGCCAGAGCGAGGCGACGCGATCGTCGCCCGGGTGCCGATGCAGCGGTGGGGAGAGGCGGCCGAGCTGGCAGGTGCGATCACCTTCCTGCTCTCCGACGACGCCAGCTTCATCACCGGCGCCGTCCTCCCCGTCGACGGCGGCGTGACCGCCTCGACGGGCCAGTTCGCCCCACCCGGCGCGTCCTGACCGCGAGCCCGACCAGAAGGAGCCCCCATGCCCGAGCAGCACATCTCCGACTACGAGGACGTCACCGTCTACACCCTCGAGGACGACGACGAGCTCGAGATGCTCGATCTCCAGAACGAGCTCACGTTCATGTGGGCCAACAAGGAGGGCTGGCCGGTCGGGGTCATCATGTCCTACGTCTTCCACGACGGCCGGTTCTGGTTGACCGCCTCGAAGCAGCGGGCCCGGATCTCGGCGGTCCGACGCGACCCGCGGGTGTCGGTGTGCGTGACCTCCGCGGGGACCTCGATGCGGGCCGGACGGACGGTCACCTACAAGGGCCGCTGCACGATCCACGAGGACGATCGCGAGGTCAAGGAGTGGTACTACCGGGCGCTCGCCCAGAAGCTGTACGGCGGCGATCCCGAACGGGCCGACTACTTCGAGAAGTTCCTCGACTCGCCCCGCCGCGTCGTGCTCGAGATCACCCCCACGGATCGCATCGGCTACGACGGTCGCAAGATGGGCGAGGCGACTCGGGAGGCCTTCGCCGCCTACCAGAAGGAGCAGGGATGACCTCGACCGAGGACCGCCTCGCGATCCGTGAGCTGGCCGAGACCTACGCCGACGCCGTCTGCCGCCGCGACGCCGATGCCTGGGGCGCGACCTGGGCTCCCGAGGGTGTCTGGGACCTCGGCGGCCGGCAGGTCGAGGGTCGGTCCGAGCTCGTGCCGTTCTGGACCAAGGTGATGGGTGGCTTCCCGTTCGTCGTGCAGATCATCCACTCGGTGCTCGTCGACGAGGTCGAGGGCGACACCGCCACGGCGCGATGCTGGCTCGGTGAGCAGCTGACCGACGGTGACGGCAACGCCCGCACGACCGTCGGTCACTACCACGACGAGCTGGTCAAGCTCGACGGCCGCTGGCACTACTCCCGGCGGACCTACCAGACCGTGTCGGTGGCCGACACCACGCTCAGCTCGACGAACCCGCTGGGCGGCTGAGCCCCGGCAGCCCACGGCACTCGGCCTGGAGTGCGGGTGGCCTCACGTCCGAGGGTCGACGAGGACCTTGGTGCGTTGGCTCGCACCGCCGGCGAGGTCCTCGAACACCTCGCCCAACCCGGCGAGGTCGGTGGTCTGGTCGTGGAGCGGCTTCACCGGCAGCCGACCCGTGGCGATGAGATCGATGGTCAGGTCGAAGTCGTCGTGGGTGTAGGCGATCGCCGCCTCGACGTTCAGCTCCTTGACCACCCACAGGGCCGGGATGATCGTGGCGGTCCCGCTCGCCACACCGACCAGCACCAGCGTGCCACCACGGCGCGTGAGGTCGGCCGAGGCCTGCACGGTCGGTCCGAGGCCGGCGCACTCGAACACGACGTCGGCGAGCTGGCCCCGGCTCAGCTCGGCCACGAGCTCGCCGGCGCCGTCGGGGTCGACGGCGTGATCGGCGCCGATCGACAGCGCCAGCTCTCGCCGAGCAGGGTTCGGCTCGACCACGACCGTCCGGCCGGCCCCGGCGATCCGTGCGCCACCGAGCGTCAGCAGCCCGATCGGGCCGGCACCGACGATCACGACGAGGTCGCCCAGGCGGATGCCCGCCCGCCGCACGCCGTGCACGCAGACCGTCGCCGGTTCGAGCAGCGCGCCGTCGATGTCGTCCAGGGAGTCGGGGACGTGGACGAGGCGTCCCGCCGGCACCGCGATCGACGGGGCGAAGCCACCGTGGGGCGGGGCGCCGGCGTCGCGCCCGGTGGCGGCGGCGAAGACGGTCTCGCACCACGTCGTGTTCCCGGTCCGGCACGCCTCGCAACTCCCGCACGCCGGTGGGACCGCGACGGCGACCCGGTCGCCCTCGGCGAAGCGTTCGACGTCCGCAGCGGCGGCGCTGACGGTGCCGGCCCACTCGTGACCGCAGATGGCCGGGTTGTAGGGGTTGCCGCTCTGGTAGGCGTGCAGGTCGGTCCCGCAGATCCCGCAGTAGGCGATGTCGACCACCACGCCGCCGGGGTCCGGTGTGGGGTCGGGGAACTCGACCAGGTCGAGTCGTCCCTTGCCGGTGACGAGCGCTGCGGTGATGGTCACGTGGGTCCCCTCGGTCACGGCGTCGACCGGACGCCCCACCGCCGTGGTCGTGCCGACGGGCCGGACACTACCGTCGCGAGCCCGGCGGCCAGGAGACGACGATGACCGATCCGAACCCGACGACGGGGTCGTGGCTCGTGGGGCCCGACGCGTCCATCGACCGGGCCCTCGCCCTGCGGCCCGAGCTCGCCGAGCTGTGGCACCGCCTCGACGATGAGTTGTGGACCGATCCGACGATGGACCCGATCGTGCTCGAGCTCTGTCGGCTCCGGGTCGCGCAGCTCCACCGTGCGAGCGGCTCGGGCGCCCACCGCACCAGGGCCGCCGTCGACGCCGGGCTGACCGAGGAGCTGGTCGACGCGCTGCCGTCGTGGTCGACCGACGACCGCTTCGATGCCACGACCCGGGCGGCGTTGACGGTCGCCGAGCTGTTCGTGATGGACGTCCATGCGGTCACCGACGAGCAGATGGCGGCCGTCACGGCGGCGCTCGGGCCATCGGCGCTCACCACGTTCACGACCGCGTTGGCGGTCTGGGACGGCATCTGCCGGTTCGAGCGCGTCCTCGTCGAGTCGTAGGATCGGGACGGAGCAAGGGGGCCCGAAATGTCGACCACGCCACGCATCCCGCCCGACGAGCGGGGGCACGCCCACGCCGGGACGATGTACGCCCACCGGCCCGTGCTCGGCCAGCGCTTCTCGACGCTCTACGGGACGATGTGGCGCGAGGGTGTCGTCGACCACCCCACGAAGGAGCTGGTCCGGATCCGCAACGCCCGGGTCACCGATTGCGGCTTCTGACGCAACGTCCGGTTCGACCTCGCCCGTGAGGCGGGGCTCGGTGAGGACACCGTCGCCCTCGTGGACGACGATCACCAGGAGGCCGATCTGACCGATCGGCAGAAGGCCGCCCTCCGGTGGGCCGACCGCTGCATCAGCGAGCCGGCACCGCCCGACGACGCCGAGGTCGCGTCGATGCGCGAGCACTTCGCCGATGACGAGATCGTCGAGCTCACGCTGGCTGCCGGGCTCTTCGTGGGGTTCTCGAAGGCGCTCGTCGTGCTCGGGCTCGAGCCGGAGGCGATGGACACGACCGTGCTCCCGACGCCGGCCGCTCCCGTCGCTCCGTGACCGTCGCCCGCTGACCGTCGCGCCGAGCGACGCCCGGTAGCTTCGGGCCCGATGAGGAGCGATGTCGTCGTCATCGGAGCGGGGCTGGCCGGCCTGGCCTGCGCGAAGGAGCTCGACCGCGCCGGGATCGGCTGCACGGTGCTCGAGGCATCCGACGGTGTCGGCGGCCGGGTCCGCACCGACGTGGTCGACGGCCACCGTCTCGATCGCGGCTTCCAGATCCTGCTCACCGCCTATCCCGAGCTGGAGCGGCAGCTCGACCTCGACGCGCTCGACCTCCGCACCTTCTCGCCCGGTGCGCTCGTGCGGATCGACGGCGAGTTCCACCGGGTCGGCGATCCGCTCCGCGAGCCGAGCGTGCTGCCGGCGACCGTCCGGGCGCCGATCGGTTCGTGGCCCGACCGGGTCCGGTTGGCTCGACTCGGCATCGAGCTGCTCCGTGCCGACGTGCCCGACCTGCTGCGTGACGACGAGCGATCGACGCTCGACGAGCTGCGTCGGCGGGGCTTCGGCCCGATGGTCGATCGGTTCTGGCGGCCGCTGTTCGCCGGCATCCAGCTCGACCCCGAGCTCGAGGTCACCAGCCGTCGGTTCCTGACCATCCTCAAGATGCTCCTCACGGGTGACTCCGGCGTCCCGGCGAAGGGCATGGGTGAGATCCCCGCTCAGATGGCCGCCTCGTTGCCCGACGGCTGCATCCGGCTCGAGTCACCCGTCGATGCGGTGGACGGCACCAGCGCCGTGCTCGCCACGGGTGAGCGGGTCGCGGGCCGGGCGGTCGTCGTGGCGACCGAGGGCCCGGTGGCGGCGAAGCTCCTGGACGGCGTCGACGACCCGGGCTCGCGCTCGGTCGGCTGCGTCTGGCTCTCGGCCCCGGGTCGACCCGTCGACGGCAGGGCCATCGTGCTCGACGGCGACGGCACGGGGCCGGTGCGCAACCTCGCACCGATGTCGAACGTCTCGCCCGACTACGCGCCCGCCGGTCGCTCGTTGCTCGCCGCGGCCGTCCCCGGTGAGCTGGGCGGTCCCGGCGGCATCGACGAGCTCGTGGACCCGGTGCTCGCCCACCTCCGCAGCTGGTTCGGTGACGGCGTCGACGACTGGCAGGTCCTCCGCGTCGACCGCATCCACCACGCCCATCCCGATCAGCGGCCGCCGACGATGCTGAAGAGATCGGTGCGCCTCGGTGAGGGGCGCTACGTCTGCGGCGACCACCGCGACACGCCGTCGATCCAGGGAGCGATGTACTCCGGTCGACGCTGCGGCGAGGCCGTCGCCACCGACCTCGGCGCCAGGTCGTCCGCGGCCTGAGCCAAGCGCGAAGCTGAGCGCATGGGGAAGCTCGAGGGCCGGTCCGCCATCGTCATCGGGGGGCACAGCGGCTTCGGCCTCGCCGTCGCCGAGACCTTCGTCGCCGAGGGCGCCGCGGTCACCGTCGCCGGTCGACGCACGGAGGTGGTCGCGGCGGTCGCCGAGCGCCTCGGTGGCACGGGGGTCACCTGCGACATCACCGACGACGACCAGGTCGCCTCGCTGGTCACCGATCACGTCGCCCGCCACGGCGGGCTCGACATCGGCGTCAACAGCGCGGGCTACGAGCAGTCGACGCCCTTCCGGGAGCTCACCGCCGACAAGTTGCGGGCGATGGTGGACGTCCAGCTGGTGGGCGCCATGTTCGCGATGCGCCACTGCTGCAACGCGATGGCCGACTCGGGCGGTGGGGCCTTCGTGTCGATGTCGTCGCTGACCGCTCACAACCCGATGGGCGGGCTCGCGGCCTACGCCTCGGCGAAGGCCGGCCTCGAGTACGCCACGCAGATCGCCGCCGTGGAGTACGGCCCCGATCGGGTCCGGGTCAACGCCATCGGCGCGCACCTCATCGAGACGCCGATGACGGCCGGGCACTTCCAGAACCCGATGCTCCACGAGGTGATGAACCGCGAGACCCCACTCGGGTTCCCGGGCACCGTCGACGACATCGCCAGGGCCACGCTCTTCCTCTGCAGCGACGACGCCGGCTACATCAGCGGTCAGACGCTGATGGTCGATGGGGCGGCGTCGACGCAACGGCTTCCTCGTCCTCAGGACTTCGCTGATCTGATGCAGCTTCGTCCTGATCTCGCTGGAGGGTGACCCGGACCTTCTCGTAGGCCTCGCGGGCCAGCCGCTCCGCGGTGTCGGATCGCTCCCGCTGCTCGGAGATGCCGGCCCGCTGCGCGAGCACGCCGTTGAGCTCGGCACCCACGAGCAGCGCCACGAAGGTGAAGTGCAGCCAGGTCAGCGCGACGAGCGCAGTCGAGATGATGCCGACGACCTGGTTGGAGTCGGCGGTGAGGTCGACGTAGATCCCGAAGCCGACCGACAGGGCGAGCCAGAGCACGCCGGTGAGCAGCGCACCCGGCACGTCGTACCGCCAGGGTGTCTGGTGGTCGGGCCCGATGTGGAAGATCAGCGTGGCCCAGCCGATGAGGACGAGGAACATGACCGGTCCACGGGCGAGGTCCCAGAAGGTCGCGAAGCCCGAACCGAGCCCGATGCGGTCGGCGACGTCCTGTCCGGCGCCGAAGGCGGGCCCGATGACGAAGGCGGCGAGCGCCAGCGCCGCCATGACGATCGTGCCGATCGAGAGGCCGACCGCCGTCAGCCGGACGCTCAGCCACGAGCGTCGGTCGTCGAGGTCGTAGGCGGCGTCGAGCGCTCGGACCAGCCCGGCGAACCCCCGACTCATGGCGTAGATCGCGAGGATCACCGCGGCGGTGAACAGACCGGCCCCCTGGGTGTCGAACAGCGACTCGACGGTCTCGATCAGGTCCTCGTTGGCCGCGATCTCATCGCGGATGAAGTCCGACACCGCGTCGCGAGCGTCGTCACGCAGGTTCTCGCCGAACACGGGCGCCAGGAGGCCGAGGAAGGCCGTGAACGCGAGTGCCGCTGCAGGGACCGCGAAGACCATGAAGAAGGTCACGCCGGCCGCGAGGTCCATCACACGGTCGCGTGAGAACTCGCGCACGACCTCGACCGTCACATCCCAGGTCGAGCGGGCGATCCGGCGCAGTCGGGCTCCTCCCGGCACGCCGACAGGAAACCACGCCGGGGGACTGGTGTCGCGACGGGGTCCGTGGTCGGGTTCCGGGCGACCCCTACGCTCGCCGGTGTGGACGGCCCGATCGGGATGTTCGACTCCGGCTTCGGTGGGCTCACCGTGGCGCGGGCGCTCATCGATCTGCTCCCCGGCGCTGACGTCGTGTACTTCGGCGACACCGCCCGCTACCCCTA
>JBCCTY010000011.1:0-33721 GCA_039197885.1 Actinomycetota bacterium
ATCGGCAAGGAGGGCTACGAGATCAACGCCGGTGCGGCGATCGTCTCGGGTGACCTCGTCTTCCAGGGTGAGGACACCGGCGTCGACATCGAGATCCGCTCCGGCGGCCCGGCCATCGGCTTCCAGCAGGTGACGGCGCAGATGTACTCCGACACCGACATCACGATGGGCTACGTCTCCACCGACGAGGCCATCACCAACGCCGCTGAGCTGCCGACGATCGCCGTCGTGGCCCCGCTCGAGATCAACCCGCAGATCATCATGTGGGACCCCGAGACCTACCCGGAGGTCCAGTCGATCGCCGACCTCAAGGACGTCGAGGGCGGCCCGGCGATCATCCGGTACTTCGGCACTGCCACCTACATGCCCGACCTCGTCGGTCGTGGGGTCGTGGTCGAGGAGCAGCTCGACGGTTCCTACGACGGCAGCCCGGCGGTGTTCGTCGCCGAGGGTGGCGCCATCGCCCAGCAGGGCTTCGCGTCGGCCGAGCCGTACATCTACGAGAACGAGGTCGACGAGTGGGGCAAGCCCGTCGCCTTCGAGCTCATCCACGACGTCGGCCTCCAGGCCTACGCCGCCTCGATGGCGCTGCGCCCGGAGACCTTCGACGAGCTGAGCGCCTCCGGCTGCCTGGCCGCACTGGTGCCGATGATGCAGCAGGCCCAGATCGACTTCATCGAGGATCCGTCGAACACGATCCCGCTGATCCTCGAGCTGGTCGAGGCCTACGACAACGGCTGGCAGTACAGCCAGGGCGTGGCCGAGTTCTCGGTCGACACCCAGCTGGAGCTCGGCCTGGTCGGCAACGGCCCCGACGACATCCTCGGCAACTTCGACCTCGACCGGGCTCAGGGCGTCATCGACACCCTCAACGAGATCGCCGATGAGGTCGGCTTCGACATCCCCGCGGATCTCGCCCCCGAGGCCTTCCTCACCAACGAGTTCATCGACGAGTCGATCGGCCTCGGCTGATCGAGCGCTGATCCGAACGCCGGTCCGGGGCCCCGGGAGCCAGTCGCTCCCGGGGCCCCGCCGCGTTCACACCCCGACGTGGCGATCGACGGTCGTCCGGGCGACGAGGCGCCCCCGGCGCAGCACCATGCGCTCCGCGGGGGCCGTGGCCACGGCGTCGCGCACCGTCGTGGCCGGGAGGACCAGGAGGTCGGCGCAGTGCCCTGGTTCGGTCCCCGCTGCCGGGAGCGCCATCGCGGCGCGCGCTCGCTCCGACACCATGGCGTAGGCGACCTCGGGCTCCACGTGGGCGGCCATCACCAGGAGCGCCGCGGTCTCGAGCGGGTCGGCGCGACCGACGGTGTTGAAGGGATCCTGGAGGTTGTCCGCGCCGCCGGCGACGTTGACGCCGGCCCCCCGCAGCGCACCGACGGCGGTGAGTCCCCTGGGCGGCGCGGTCGCCTGCTCCCTCGCCTGCAGGAAGAGGTTGGTCTGCGGGAGCGCGATGACGTCGACGCCGGTCGCGGCGAGCAGCGCGGCGGTGGCGTCCTGCTCGTCCCGCTCCTGCATGCCGAGGCTCACGCAGTGGCTCGCTGCGACCCCGGGCGGCGCGCCGTGGTGCTCGATCCACCGACCGATGTCGACGAGCGAGCGTGCCGTGGGATCCAGGGTCTCGTCGACGTGGAGGTCGATCGGGAGGCCGGCCTCGACCGCGAGGCGCATGGTCAGGTCGACGGTGCTCGCCGGGTCGTCGTCGAGGTGTGGGCACCCCCCGACGACGTCGACGCCGGCTTCGATCGCGGCTTCGAGCGCTCCCCGGTTGCCCGACCCGTCCGGACCGGCGAGCGGGCAGGCCGCGAGCGCGACGATCTGGAGGTCGACGACACCGGCGACCTCCTCGCGCACGGCGGCGAGCGCCTCGATCGCCCGGAGGCCGATCGCCTCGCCGACGTCGACATGGGTCCGCACGGCCGTCAGCCCGTTGGCGAGGCCGAGGCGCACCGCACGCCGCGCCCGGTCGGCGATCTCATCGGGGGTCCGCTCGTCGTAGCGTGCTCGCCAGGCCTCGATGGCCCCCATGAGGTCGCCGGCCGGGTTCGGTACGAGATCGGCCGTGAGCGCCTTGTCGAGGTGCGCGTGAGGCTCTGCGGGCGCCGGCAGGGCGAGCCGGCCCTCGAGATCGAGGTCGCCCTCGCCCGGTGGCGAGGTCCCGGGCGCCACGGCCTCGACGATGACGCCACGATCGTCCACCACGAGATCCACGGTGGCTCCGGTGGGCAGCCGTGCGTTGCGGAGCGTGAGCATCGGGTCACGGTATCGCCGACCTCGTTACTCCTGGATGAAACCGTGCGTCGACCGGCCCGCTCGATCCGACGTGATCCAGCCGGCCGTGGTGACATGGCGGGATGCGGACCACCGACCACGACGTGATCATCATCGGCGCCGGGCACAACGGCCTCGTCTGCGCCGCATACCTGGCCCGCGCCGGGCTCGACGTCGTCGTGCTCGAGGCCCGCGACGCGGTCGGCGGCTGCGCGTCGACGGTCGACGCGTTCGGGGCTCGCGTCAACATCTGCAACTGCGACCACATCGCGGTCCGGTCCCTCCCCCTCGCCGAGGAGCTCGGCCTGGCCGACCACGGCCTCTCCTACATCGATCTCGACCCGGCCGGCGCCTCGATGAGCTGGGACGACCAGCGACCCTGGTTCTCCTTCCACGACGTCGACCGCACCATCGACGGGCTGGGCCGGACCCACCCCGGCGAGGTCGAGGGCTACCGTCGCTTCGTCGCCGACGCCGCCCCGCTCGGTCGGCTCGCGCTCGAGGCCGCCAGCGCTCCACCGTCGTTCGGCGGCCTCCTCGGTGTGGGTGCCCGTCGCGGGCCGAGGTCCGTCGCTCGGCTGCTGTCGTGGTCGCGGCGCAGCGCCGCCGACGTGCTCGCCGACTACTTCTCACCCGGCTTCCTCGGCCCGATGCTCACCGCCGGTCCCGTGGTCTGGGGGATCTCACCGCTGTGGCCCGGCACCGGGCTCGGCGCGGTGGCGCCGGTCCTGAAGCACCTGACCCCGGCCGGACGCCCCGTCGGTGGCAGCGGCGCGCTGACCGACGCGCTGTGCGCCTCGTTCGTCGCGGCCGGCGGGACCGTCCGCACCGGTGCGATGGTCGAGCGGATCGGCTGCGAGGACGAGCAGGCCCGCACCGTCCGCACGCGGAGCGGCGAGGAGCTCACCGCCGGCGCCGTCGTGGTCGCGTGCGATCCCCGGCGGGCCTTCGTCGAGTGGCTCGATGGCGCTCCGGCCTCGGCGGCGGGCTTCCTGGGTCGTTGGACGGCGGCCCACGTCGACGACGGCTACGAGTCGAAGATCGACGCGCTCCTGACCGAGCTGCCCCGCTACCGGTCGACCGCCACGTCTGCCGACGACGAGCTCGGCGTCGACGTGCTCGGTCCGACCATGACCATCGGTCCCGACGCCGCCGAGATCGATGCCGCGCACACGCTCTCGACCCGCGGCGGGGTCGCGGAGCGTCCGGTCATGCTCGCCAACCTGCCGACCGTGCTCGACCCGACCATGGCACCCGACGGCCATCACGTGTTCAGCCTCGAGGTGCTCTACACCCCCTACGCCGTCGACGGAGGGTGGGCATCCTCGCCCGAGCCCGAGCGGTGGCTGACGAAGTACGCCGAGCTCGTCGAGCCCGGCTTCCTCGACCACGTCGTCGACTGGCGGGTGATGACGCCGGAGCGGTACGAGACCGACTTCCACATGCCGCGCGGTCACGCCACCTCGTTCGCCGGTGGCCCGGTGGCGGCCCTCGTCGGACGCACCGACCGGGAGCGGAGCCGGTACCGCACGCCCGTCGACGGGCTCTATCTCACCGGGGCAGCCACGTTCCCCGGGGCGGGCGTGTGGGGTGCGCCGGGCCGCAACGCGGCGCACGTACTGCTCGCCGATCTCGATCGTCCGCACTCGAGTCGCCGCATCCGCACGGCCTCACCGGTCTGACCGACCGTCAGATCAGGCCGCCCTCGCCGCCCTCGAGCGGGTCGCGGTCGCTCCACGGGAAGACGATCCAGTCGTCGGTGCGCTTCCACACGTACTCGCACTTGATCGACGACGCCGACTTCTCGTAGAGCACCGCCGAGCGGACCTCGGCGACCTCCTCGGCGGCGAAGTCGTAGACGGCCTTGAGCGTGGCGCCGGTGTCGGCGACGTCGTCGGCGATGAGCACCTTGGCGTCGCGAAGGTCGACCTTGTCGAGGTACGGCGGGAGCATGACGGGCATCTCGAGTCGTTCGTCGATGCCGGTGTAGTACTCGATGTTCATCACGTAGAGGTTCTTGACCCCGAGCGCGTACCCCAGCGACCCGGCGACGAAGAGGCCGCCACGGGCGATGGCGAGGATGAGATCGGGCCGGAATCCGTCGTCGTGGATCATCTCGGCGAGGTCGACCGCTCCCCTGCCATAGCGATCCCAGGTGAGGATCTCCTTCTCGGCCATCGTGCTCCTCGTCGGCGCCGGATCTGTTCGACGCAACGTAGCCCAGCCGTTCACCCCTCGGGCAGGTCCGGACCACCGACGTAGGGGCAGTGGCGGCACCCGGACTCGCAGCAGTTCCCGCGGTCGAGGAGGAAGGCCGCCGTCAGCACGACGTACCCGGTCATCGGGTCGACGTACCCGTCTCGGCCGGCCGCCACCGCCGCGTCGTGGGCGGCGAGGATCTCGTCGCGGAAGGGCGCCGCGGGATCGAGTCGGGACCGGTGGGGCAGCGAGACGGCGTCGGGACGGGGGCGGGGCGTCGGCACGGCCATCGCAGCGTGGCACGCCTCGAAGCGATGGGCAGCATCCGACCTGACGACGGCGGCTCCCTCCGACATGATGCGCGGGTGGGTGCGCTCGGTGGGCTCGGGGCCCGAACCGTCGTCGGTGTGGCGGTCGCGGTGCTGGTCGCTGCCTGCGCGGCCGGTGACGGCTCCCCCGACGACTCGGGTGGCGCCGGCGAGGTCGCTCGTCGGGGCGGTCGAGTGACGCTCGCCGTCGAGCGGCTCCTCGCCCCGGGCTGGTCACCCAGCGCCTCGCCGTGTGACCACAGCTGCGAACTGGTCGTGGCCGCGGTGGTCGACCCGCTCGCGGTGCTCGACGAGCACGGCGAGCCCGTCCCCCATCTCGTGGCGTCGATCGAGCCCGTGCTCGAGGTGGCCGATGAAGCCGTCCCGTTCGGCAGCTGGGACCTCACGCTCCGGCCGGAGCCGATCACCTTCTCCGACGGGACGCTCCTCGACGTCGGCGCCATCGCGGCCAACCTCCTGGCCCATCGCGAGGGCGCGTCGTCGGCAGGAGGGACGCCGCTGCACAGCGTCGAGGTGGTCGCACCCACGACGTTGCGGGTGCACCTCTCGACCCCCGACGGCCCGCCGGGGAGCCTCGCCTGGGTCGAGTTCCCCGCTGCGCTGACCGGGCCGCTCGGATGGATCGTGCACCCCGACGACCTCGACGGCCCCGACGACCGCATCCCACGCGGGACCGGCCCCTTCGTCGCCGTCGAGGCATCGAGCACCTCGTTGCGCCTCGATCGACGTGAGGGTCACTGGCGAGCGGGCACCGACGGCGCGCCGCTGCCCGTGCTCGACGGCATCGATGTCGAGGTCTCGCCGAGCGAGGCCGTGCGTCGGCGCCGAGTCGAGATCGGCGACCTCGACCTCGGCCTCGCGTCGGACCCGCTCGGGAGGCGGGAGCTGCTCGACGAGCCCCCGCCGACGTTGGCGCCGGGACCGGTCGACGGGCTGCTCGTGGGACCGGCTTCCGACGTGCTGGCCCTCGTCGTGAACGGCGCGGCCGAGCGCACCAACGGTGAGACGAACCCGTGGGCCTCTGCCGAGCGACGCCTTGCCCTGGCCGCCTGCCTCGACGTCGACCGCCTGGTCGAGACGCTGCCGTGGTCGGCCGTCCCGGCGACCGGGCTGTTCTCCCCCGGCGTGCCGGGCCACGTCGCCGAGCGGATCGAGGCTCCCGCCGATCCGGAGGGAGGAGCGCTGCTCGCCGACGAGGTCGGGTCGCTGCGGATCGTCACCGGCCCCCAGGACGGTGCCGACGAGCTCGCCGCCGACGTCGCCCGGCAGCTCGAGGCGGGGTGCGGACTGGTCGTCGACGCCGTCGGCCTCGGCTCGCTCGAGGTCGAGCAGGCGGTCGAACGCGGCGAGTTCGACCTGTTGCTCGAGCTGCTCGAGGGCGGGCCCGACCCCGACTCGCAGTTCGCCCGTTGGTCCTCGGACTCGGTCGAGGCGCCCGACGACGCCGGCGCGAACATCGGTCGGGTCGTCGACGAGCGGGTCGACGACGCGCTGGAGCTGATCCGGACGGTCCCGGACCCGGCGGTGCGCACGGCGGCCGCCGTCGAGCTCAACCGTGCGCTCACGGCGTCGGCCCACGCCATCTGGCTGACGTGGTTGGCGCCGGCGATCGCGGTGTCTGACCAGGTCACGGGGCTCGGGGCCGATGCGACGGCCGACGGAGCGAGCCTCCGCCACCCCACCTTCGGCGCCCTGAGCCTGGCCACGGCGGCCCGGATCTCGCCCGATCCGCCACCATGACGCAGGTCACATCGGCTAGGTTGCGGCGTGACGGGTGACACACCTACGTTGCCGTCAGTTCCCAGCCTGACCGGGGACCAGCACACAGAGGGGGAACAACGTGAACCGATCGACGCCCTGGCTGCGACTGCTCGCAGCCCTCCTCGCCTTCGGGCTCGTCGCCGCAGCATGCGGCGGAGACTCCGACGACGGCGACAGCGGCGACACCGACTCCGCGGAGGCGGACGGGGTCGAAGCCGGCGGAGACGACGATGGAGGGGACGAGGGCGGCGACAGAGGCGAGGATCTCGGCGCCCAGGGCCCGGAGGAGGACGTCGTCGAGGGGGGCGACGGACCGGTCTACGGCGGCACGCTCCGCTACGGCCTCGAGGCCGAGACCAACACCGGGTACGACATCGCCACGTCGAACTGCGCCATCAGCTGCATCATGGTCATGCGCTCGATCATGGAACCGCTCCTGGCCGAGAACCAGGACGGTGAGGTCGTCCCGTTCCTGGCCCAGGACTTCTTCCCGGTCCCCGCTGAGGAGCTGGCCGAGGGCCAGGTGCCCTTCGGCGTCTGGGACTTCGTGCTCCGCGACGGGATCACCTTCCACGACGGCTCACCGCTCGACGCCGAGGCCGCGGTGAAGTCGATGCTCCACATCAAGAACGGTCCCGTCTCCGGTGGCACCTTCGCGTTCCTCCACAGCGCCGAGGCCATCGACGCCATGACGATGCGGGTGTTCATGGCACCCCCGGGTGGCGAGCCGGGCACCTTCCCGTGGGCGTCCTTCCCGACGTTCTTGACGGATCGGGCGGGCTACGTGCACGCCCCGTCGATGATCGATGATCCCGAGGGCCCGCTGAACCCGGTGGGGACCGGTCCGTTCGTCTTCGACAGCTGGACGCCGAACGAGACGCTGACCGTCGTGCGCAACGACAACTACTGGCACACCGATGCCGACGGGAACGCCTTCCCCTACCTCGACGCCATCGAGTGGGTGATGTTGCCCGACAAGCAGGCCCGCGACCAGGCGCTGCTCGCCGGCGACATCGACATCCAGCACACGTCCTTCCCGGATTCCATCGTGGCGTTCCGGGAGGAGGAGTCGATCGACATCATCGAGGCCGACGACTTCGGCGAGACGACCTACATCATGATCAACCACGACGATGCCGTCATGGCCGACCTGCGGGTCCGCCAGGCGCTTGCCCATTGCCTCGATCGCGACCTCGTCAACGAGCTCCGCAACGAGGGCATCGCTCGGGTGGCCGACGGCCTGTTCAGCCCGCTGCAGCTCGGGTTCCTCGAGGATCCGGGCCTCCCGCAGTTCGATCCGGACGCCGGCATGGCGCTCTGGGACGAGTACGTCGCCGAGAACGGCGTACCCGAGCTGACCTTCGGCACCACGACCGTCCCGTTCAACCTCGGCACCGCCGAGCTCATCACGGCCCAGTGGGACCAGAACTGCGGGATCGAGGCCGGGATCAGCCAGATCGAGCAGGGCGCGTTCATCACCGAGGCGCTGGTCGGCAACTTCCAGATGTTCCTGTGGCGCAACCACGCCGGCACCGACCCCGACCAGCAGTTCCTGTGGTGGTGGAGCGAGACCGCCGCTCCGCTCGGTGAGGTCGCCCTGAACTTCGGACGCTTCCGGGTGCCCGAGATCGACGAGGCGCTCTTCGGCATCCGCACCCAGGCCGATCCGGCGATTCGGCAGGCCGCAGCCGAGGGCATCAACCAGATCATGGCCGCCCAGGTGCTCAACATCCCCACGAGCTTCACCATCTGGGGTCTGCCGCACGACCCGAGCGTCCAACAGCTCACGGGCTTCCCGCTGCCCGAGGGCGACGAGATGTTCGGGATCATCGCCGGCCGGCACGCCGTGGCCCAGATCTACCTCGCCGAGGGCTGATGGGTCACCGAGCCGACTGAACGAGGAAGGGGTCGTCCATGCGTACTGCTGCCAAGCGCATCCCGGCGCTCGCCGTCGTCGTCGTCCTGGTCACGTTCCTGACCTTCTGGATGTCGTCGCAGCTGGCGGGCAACCCGTGCATCATCCTCCTGGGCAACCAGGCCCGGGGTGAGGCGCTGGCGGAGTGCGAGGCCGACCTCAATCTGGACGACCCCTTCCTCCTTCGCTACGCCCAGTGGTTCGGTGACTTCGTCACCGGCGACCTCGGGCAGAGCTACATCAACAACATCGAGACGACGGAGCTGCTCGCCAACGCGCTGCCGGCGACGTTGTTCCTGATGCTCTACTCGGTCGCCCTCGCGTTGGTGATCTCGATCCCGCTGGGGGTCGCGATGGCGTACCGGGCCGACACGCGGTTCGACCGCACGGCCAGCGCAGGGTTGTATGGCTTCCTCGCCGTGCCGAACTTCGCGCTCGCCGTGTTGCTGGTGTTCTGGTTCGCGATCCGATGGGACTGGTTCCCGGCGATCGGCTACACCTCGCCGACCGACGACCTCGTCGAACACGTCCGCGGCATGGTCCTGCCCGTCGTGGCGCTCGCCGCCGGCCAGGTGGCAGTGTTCGCGCGGATCCTGCGAACCGACATGATCGCCACCCTGTCGGAGGACTACATCCAGATGGCCAAGGCGAAGGGCCTCCGGGATGCGCCGATCCTGTTCCGACACGCCCTGAAGCCGTCGTCGTTCACGCTCCTGACCGTCGCTGGCATCAACATCGTGAGCCTGATCTCCGGCACGCTCATCATCGAGGTGCTCTTCGGCATCAACGGGGTGGGCTCGCTCATCTACGGCTCGGTCATCCAGCGCGACTACCTGATACTGCAGAGCCTCGTCGCACTCACCGCCATCCTCGTCGTGGCGGTGAACTTCGCAGTCGACCTGCTCTACGGGCGACTCGACCCCCGCGTCCGTCACGCAGCGGCCTAGGAGGACTCGTGACCGCCACCACGCCTCGCCAACAGGCCGACGCCTCCGTCGACGCGACGCCAGTCGCCATCGACGAGGTCGAGACCGGCTCGGGCCCTCCCGGGCTGGGGGTGGGCTTCTGGCTCGCCGTGGCCTTCCTCGGTCTGATCGCCCTGATCGCGGTCCTCGCTCCCTGGTTGCCCTTCCTCGACGACCCCGACGCGTTCTCTCGCGACGACCGGCTCGGGCCGTCGACCGACTACTGGTTCGGCACCGACGAGCTCGGACGTGACGTCTTCTCCCGCACCATGTTCGGTGCCCGCGTCTCCTTGCAGATCGCCGTGTTGGCGGTGGTCGCCGGCATGCTCGTCGGCGGCTCCATCGGCCTCCTGGCCGGGTTCCTCGGGGGTCGGATCGACCGCATCCTGAGCGGCGCCATGGACGTGCTCCTCGCCTTCCCGCCACTGGTGCTGGCCCTCTTCGTCGTGGCGGTGCGGGGGGCGACCGTCGCCAACGTGGTGCTCGCCCTGTCGGTGCTCTCGGTACCCGGCATCGCCCGCATCGTCAGGGCGAACACCGTCGTCTTCGCCAACCGCGAGTTCGTCACCGCGGCCGAGACGCTCGGGGCGAAGCGATCCCGGATCCTCGTCAAGGAGATCCTCCCCAACGTCGTGCCGGCGATGTTGGCCTTCTCGCTGCTCATCATCGGGCTGCTGATCATCGCCGAGGGAGCCCTCTCGTTCCTCGGGCTCTCGGTGGCCGATCCCTATCCGTCCTGGGGCGGGATCCTGGCCAGCGGTCGTCTCGAGCTCGACGAGGCACCCCACATCGCGCTGTTCACGATCCTCCTCATGTTCCTCACGGTGCTGTCGCTCAACGTCGTCAGCGACACGTTGCAGCAGCGCTTCTCCGTCCGCGAGGCAGCGATCTGATGAGCGACACCGTGCACGCACGCAGCAACGCCATGGGCACGACGCCGCCGCTGCTCGAGGTCACCGGGCTCCGGACGAGCTTCGACACCCCCAAGGGACGGGTCCTCGCCGTCGACGGGGTCGACCTCACCCTCGAGCGAGGCAAGACGCTCGGGCTCGTCGGTGAGTCCGGCTCGGGCAAGAGCGTCCTGTCGCGCTCGATCATGCGCCTCCTGCCTCGCACCGGCGTGGCGAGCGAGGGCAGCGTCAAGATCGAGGGCGAGGAGATCACGACCAAGTCGCCCAGCGAGCTCAGGGCCATGTGGGGGCCGCAGCTCGCGATGGTCTTCCAGGACCCGATGACCTCGCTCAACCCGGTCGTCAAGATCGGGCGGCAACTCACCGAGCACGTCCGCGCCCATCTCGGCGTCGACAAGGCCGAGGCGCGCGAGATGGCGACGGCCGTGCTCACCGAGGTCGGGATCCCTGAGCCGGCCCGGCGCCTGCAGGAGTACCCCCACCAGCTGTCGGGCGGGATGCGTCAGCGGGTCGTGATCGCCATCGCACTGGCATGCGGCCCGCGGCTGTTGTTCGCCGACGAGCCCACCACCGCGCTCGACGTGACCGTGCAGGCCCAGATCCTCGACCTGCTCCAGCGCGAGCAGAGCGACCGCGACATGGGCATGATCCTCGTCACCCACGATCTCGGGGTGGTCGCCGGTCGCGCCGACGAGATCGCCGTGATGTACGCCGGCCGGATCGTCGAGCGTGCGCCCGCGACGGCGTTGTTCAACGACATGCGGATGCCGTACACCGAGGCGCTGTTCACCAGCATCCCGAAGCTCGACTACCCGAGCCACACCCGACTCACCGCCATCGGCGGACGGCCGCCCGACCTGATCAACCCGCCCAAGGGATGCCCGTTCTCCCCGCGGTGCCCCTACGCCAAGGAGCGCTGCCACGACGAGGCGCCGCCGATGCGCGAGGCCGACGAACCCGGCCACACCTTCGCGTGCTGGTACCCCGTCGGCTCGGCCGAGTGGCACGACGCCCGAGCCCGCCGACGCCGCGAAGGCACCCCGGTCCCGGTCGCCGTGGGCGAGGAGCCTGGCTGATGGCGGGGAGCGGCCAGGCTCATCTGCGCGAGCGAGGCGCCGTCCTGCGGGCCGACCACCTCGTCAAGGAGTTCCCCGTCGGTGGATCGGGTGCGAAGGTCCACGCGGTCTCCGACGTGTCACTCGACCTGCTCGCGGGCGAGACGCTCGGGTTGGTCGGTGAATCGGGGTGTGGGAAGTCGACGACGGGGCGAACGCTGATCCAGCTCCCGGGCCCGACCTCCGGCTCGATCTGGTTCGACGGCGAGGAGCTGACCGAGCTCAGTGGCGAGCAGCTGCGCCGGGTCCGGCCCCGCCTGCAGATGATCTTCCAGGACCCCAAGTCGTCCCTGAACCCACGGCGGCGGATTCGTGACATCGTGGCCGAGCCGCTCGACATCTGGGGCATCGGCACGAAGGAGGAGCGCCGGGGGAAGGTCCGTGATGCGCTCGAGACCGTCGGCCTCGACCCCGACGTCGCCATGGACAAGCGTCCGCACGAGTTCTCCGGCGGCCAGGCGCAGCGCATCTCGATCGCCCGTGCGCTCGTCCTCGACCCCAAGGTGATCATCTGCGACGAGCCGGTGAGCGCGCTCGACGTGTCGGTGCAGGCACAGATCCTGAACCTCCTCGAGGACATGAAGAGCAGGTACGGCCTGTCGCTGCTCTTCATCTCTCACGACCTCGCCGTCGTCAAGAACATCAGTGACCGGGTCGCCGTGATGTACCTCGGCAAGCTGTGCGAGATCGCGCCGCCCGATCAGCTCTACGGCCGGCCGACCCATCCCTATACGGCGGCTCTGCTCGATGCGATCCCCGTGCCGGACCCGACCGTCCGACCCGACCAGAAGGCCCGGATCTCCGGCGAGCTCCCCTCGCCGATCTCACCGCCGAGCGGGTGCCGGTTCAGGACCAGGTGCCCGCGGGCGACCGATCTCTGCGCCTCCGACGAACCGCAGCTCCGATCGATCGGCCTCGACCACTTCGTCGCCTGCCACCACCCGCTCGACGAAGGCGATTCGCTGCTCGACGACGACGACCGGGTCGGATTCGCTGCGCCGGTCGACTCCTAGCGGTTCTCGTACTCCACCGGCTCCCTCGACAGGAACGAGCCCATCGCACGACGTGAGTCCTCGGTGGTCCCGGCGAGGATCTGCGTCCGGTTCTCGAGGTCGATGCCGGCTTGCAGGCTGGGCACCTCGAGGTTCGACCACATCACCTCCTTCGTCATCCACACCCCGAACGGGCTGTTGCGGATGATCAGCTCGGCCGTCTCATAGGCGGCGTCGAGCAGCTCGTCGTCGGGGACGACCCGGGTGGTGAGGCCGATCTCGTGGGCCTCGGCGCTGTCGATCACCCGACCGGTGAGCAGCAGCTCCCAGGCGCGCGAGGCACCGATCAGGCGGGGCAGCATCCAGCTCACGCCGATGTCGCAGCCCGACAGGCCGAGCCGGACGAAGGCGGTGCCGAAGCGAGCGCTCTCCGCCGCGATGCGCACATCGGAGGCGAGCGCCATGGCGAGTCCGCCGCCCGCAGCGGCGCCGTTCACGGCAGCGATGATCGGCTGCTTCAGCGAGCGGAACGCCGGGACCAGCGTCGCGATGTGCTGTTGCACGGCCAGGCCCCGCTGGGCGTGCCCCTGCTCCTCGGTCCCCGGGACGACGCCGTAGCCGGTGAGGTCGAGCCCGGCGCAGAACCCACGGCCGGCACCGGTCAGGACGACAACACGGCACTCGGCGTCGGCCCGGATGGCGCGGAGCGTCGCGTGGAGCTCCTCGACGAGCTCGTGGGTGATCGCGTTGAGCCGATCGGGCCGGTCGAGGGTGATCTGGGTGATGCCCGGCCGCGGCGTCGTGATCGAGAGCTCGCTCACCGGAGCTGCAGTCCGCCGTCGAGGACCACGACCTCGCCGGTGAGGTACCGGCTGGCGAGGACACCCATGACCGTGTCGGCGACGTCCTCGGCCTCGGCGCTGCGACCGAGCGGCGTGGCGTCGGCCATCGCCGCGTGCATGGCGTCCCAGTCGTCGGTCCACGGGGTCCGGACCAACCCGGGCGCCACGGCGTTCACCCGCACCTCGGGTCCGACGACGTTCGCCATCAGCTTCGTGAGGTGGTTGATCGCCGCCTTCGAGACGGCGTAGGGGATCGAGCTCCCCACGGGCCGCACGCCGGCCACCGAGGTGACGTTGACGATCGAACCGTCGCCGCTCTCCTCGAGCGCCGCCATCGCCGCCCGGCTGAGGTACCAGGTCCCCATGAGGTTGACGTCGATGATCCGGCGGAACACGTCGTCGGTGACGCTGTCGAGATCGTGGTGCGGGATCACCTTCGTGAAGCCGGCGTTGTTCACCACGATGTCGAGACGACCGTGCTCGTCGAGGGCGTGGCCCACCAGGCCCCGGCACTGCTCCTCGTCGGAGACGTCGGCTCGGCAATAGGTCGCCCGGTCCAGGCGGTCGGCGAGGCGCTCGCCCGCCTCGACCGACGACGAGCTGTTCACGACCACGGTCGCCCCCCGGTCGGTGAGCTGCTCCGCGACGGCCGCTCCGATCCCGCTCGACGACCCGGTGACGATCGCGACGCGACCCTCGAACGACATGTGCGCTCCCCTCGCTGCTGGACGCGGTGACCCTAGTGCGAGACCCCGACCCGGGCAGGCGGTGGTCGTCAGGCGGGGTCGACCGCGGCCTCGACGGCCAGCCGCAACGCCCGAGCCCGTTCGGTCGGATCGGGCCAGCCGTCGCGCAGCGCCCGGGAGCGCACCTCCAGCGAGAAGGGGATCGCGTCGTCGAACAGGGCGGCGAACTCGTGCACGGGCAGCTCGCCCTGGCCCGGCACCGCTCGAGCGTCGAGCGCATCCGCGATGATCTCGCGGGTAGTCCAGCCGGCCGGCACCGCCGGGGCATCGCACCACTGGACGTAGGGGAAGAGGTGCTCGTCGGCGGCCGCGATCTCGTCGAAGCTCGTCCCCGAGCGATGGACGTGGAGCTGATCGACGAGGATGCCGACGTTGGCCTCTCCGACCCGATCGACGACGTCGAGCGCGTCGGCGAGGGTCCGCACCGCCGTGAAGCGCATGAACTCGAGGCAGACCCGGAGATCGGGCCCTGCCCGGCGGCAGAGCTCTCCCAGCCGGTCGGCGGTCGGTCCCGGATCGTCGAAGGCCGAGATCGCGAGCACATTGCGGGCGCCGAGCGCGAGTGCGACGTCGATGACCGCATCGCCGGTGTCGCCATCGGGACCGAGACGGATCACCTCGACGTCGAGCGGGAGCAGGCCGGTGTCATCGAGGCGACGTCGGACCGCGGCCGTGGTCGCGTCGGTCCAGGATGCGGGGTCGTGCCAGACACCGGTGGCCCTCCACCCCGACTCGGCGGCGGAGGTGACGAAGGCGAGGGGATCGGCGGCCAGCTCCGGTGTGACACCGGCAGCGAGGGAGAGCAGTCGACCCATGGAACGACGGTAGCTCCCGGCCCGGTGGCTACTCGGCGACGGAGGCGACCTCGATGCGACCGGGGCCGAGGGCACGGGCGGCGTTGAGGGCGCGGTAGGCCTCGTCGAGGAGCGCCTCGGCGTCCATCGCGTGACTCGGGTAGCAGGCGAGGCCGGCCGACATCGTGACGATGTCCTTGGCCGGGGTGTCGAGCAGCGACCGGCGGATCCGGTCGGCGGCCCACACGGCACCGGTCTCCGAGGTGTCGTCGAGCACCGCGGCGATCACCGCAGCGTCGACGTGGCAGATGGTGTCGGAGTCGCGCATGGTGTTCTGCACGACCCGGCTCAGCACGCGGATGGCGTGATCGCGCAGGTACGGCGCGAAGTCGTCGAAGTCGTCGATCTGGAACACCCCGAGCGCGAGCGGCTTGAGCGTCCGGCGGGCGAGTGCGACCTTCCGGTCGAGCGAGATCACGAAGAAGCGCTTGTCGGGCAGGCCCGACACGCTGTTGAGGATCGACTCGTCGCTCGTCGCGGCGCTCTGGCGAGCGGTCTGGCGGCGAGGGGGATCGTTCCTGTCCATCACACTTCCATTGTCGGACATCTGCGGCCGGACTCAAGCCACCCGGACAGTTCGATCGACCACCCAGAGCGCGGAGCGAGCCCAGGGTACGGGGAGACGAGCCGATCGCGACCCCTCCGGACGCACAACATCTAGGAGTCGTCCGGTCGATGCTCGATCGGAACCAGCTGGGCCGGCACGTCGACCACTCGGGCGCGGAGGTACTCCCCCAGGCCCTTGGCCTGGCCGTCCTGGCGTGGCGAGGCGGCGACGCCCTCGCCGAGCAGCCCGACGAGGACGAAGTTGAGCGATCGGATGCCCGGGAGCCGATGGCGGACGACCTCGTGCTCGCGGGCCTCGGGGAACAGCTCGGCCAGGCGTTCGACCGTGAGGAAGTCGTCGAGCCAGGCGAACGCCTCGTCGGAGCGGGCCCAGACGCCGAGGTTGGCGTTGCCGCCCTTGTCACCGGAACGGGCACCGACCACCCGACCGAGTGGGACCCGGACGGTCGGGCCGCCCGGCACGGCGGCGAGCGCCGGTCCGGGGACCTCGATCGGCGGTGCCTCGGGCGGCTCGACGGGGTCGACGACGCTGCGACCGCCGCCGAGGTGGACCACGGTCTGCGGGACGAGCTCGGCCGGGACGAGCGTCGGCCAGTAGACCCAGTAGGGACGGCCGGGGCCGGGCGGCGAGGTGCCGAACATGCCCGGGTAGCTCGCCAGCGCGATCTGGGTGGCGGCGTTGGCGAAGCCGCGCCCGACGGTCCGTTCGTCGGGGTCCTGCACCGTGATCGTGAGCATCGCCACGGCCTCCTCGTTGGTCGCCGGATCGGCGTGGTCGGACCGGATGAGGCGGGTGTGCACCGATTCGATGGACTCGCGACCTCCCGGGACCATCGACCAGAGGCCCCGCTCGGCGAGCTCGGCCTTCGCCTCGATGTCGAGACCCGTGAGGCAGAAGGTCACCGAGTTGCGAAAGCCACCCTGGTAGTTCATGGCCACCTTCGCCGAGGGCGGCGGACCGTCGCCCCGGACCCCGGAGATCGACACGCGGTCGGGGCCCTCCGGCGCCAGGCGGATGGTGTCGAAGCGGGCGACGACGTCGGGATTGGCGTAGGCGGGCTCGCCGATCTCGTAGAGCAGTTGGGCCGTGACCGTCTCGGTGGTGACGGCACCGCCGGTCCCCTCGTGCTTGGTGATCACCGACGAGCCGTCGTCGGCGATCTCGGCGATGGGGAAGCCGGGATGCGTGAGGTCGTCGATCTCGGTGAAGAACGAGTAGTTGCCGCCCGTCGCCTGGGCCCCGCACTCGATCACGTGGCCGGCGACGATGGCCCCGGCCAGGCGGTCGTGGTCGGTTCGCTGCCAGTCGTGCCACCACGCCGCCGGACCCGACACCACGGCGGCGTCGGTCACCCGGCCGGTGACGACGATGTCGGCGCCGCCAGCGAGGGCCTCGGTGATCCCCCACCCGCCGAGGTAGGCGTTGGCGGTGACGATCGAGTCGATCCGATCGCCGAGGGGCTCACCGGTGTCGAGGTTGCGCAGCTCGTGGCCCGCCGCGACGAGATCCGGCAGCCGGCCGAGCAGATCGTCGCCCTCGACGTGGGCGATCGACGGCGACAGACCGAGCCGCTCGGCCACGTCGTGGACGGCCTCGGCGCAGCCCGCCGGGTCGAGCCCGCCGGCGTTGGCGACCACGCGGATGCCGCGGTCGAGGCAGGTGCCCATGACCTGTTCCATCTGGGTCACGAACGTCCGAGCCCAACCACCGCCCCGGCCGGAGCTGCGGGTCGAGGCGAGGATCAACATGGTCAGCTCGGCCAACCAGTCGCCGGTGAGCACGTCGATCGGCCCGCCCTCGACCTGCTCCCGAGCGGCGGAGAGGCGGTCGCCGTAGAACCCACTGCAGTTGGCGACGCGGACCGGTCGGGGCTCGGGCACGCTCATCCCTCCGTCTCGAGGTGCACGAGGACCTGGTTGGCGTCGACCTGGTCGCCGACCGAGACGAGCACCTCGCCGACGACGGCATCGCCCGGCGCCACGATGCGGTGCTCCATCTTCATGGCCTCCATGACGACCAACGTCTGGCCGTCGACCACCGCATCTCCCGCCCCCACCTCGACCGCGATGACCGTGCCCGGGACCGGCGCCGTCGGCCCTCCGGCGGCGAGCTCGGCCGACACCGACGGGAAGCGCGGACGCTCGGTCAGCTCCACCTGGCCGTCGGTGGTGCTCACCGACACCCGATCGGCGTGCGTCGAGACGAGGACGACCCGGTGCACGCCAGCGACCTCGAGGCGGACCCCCGATTCGTCGACCGACAGGGCCCTCACCTCGTGCTCGACGCCCTCGACGGCCACGTCCATCCGTCCGTCGGCCCCGACGGCGTACTCGACCACGACCTCGCTGTCCCCGACGGCGAAGGTGGTGCGCTGCCGCTGGGTCGGCAGGTTGCGCCAACCCGACGGCGCGAACGACCAGTGCGGGTCGTCGCCGCGTCGGCGGTGCTGGGCGACGGCGACGGCGGCGACGCAGGCCACCGCACGCAGCTCCTCGGACGGCCCGGCGTCGAGCACCTCGGGGTGCTCGTCGAGGAACGCCGTGCTCACATCGGCATCGAGGAACGCAGGGTGCTCCAGGGTCGCGACGAGGAAATCCCGGTTGAGCCGGACGCCGGACACCCGCATGCCCCGCAGCTCACGAGCGAGGAGCGCAGCGGCCTCGGTCCGGTCGGCGCCGAAGGCGATGATCTTGGCGAGCATCGGGTCGTAGAACGTCGACACCTCCGACCCGGCCTCGACGCCGGCATCGACGCGCACCGAGGGCGTCCCGGCCGGCTCGAACTCGTCGAGCGTGCCGAAGGTCGGGAGGAAGCCGGCAGCGGGATCCTCGGCGTAGAGCCGCACCTCGATGGCGTGCCCCTCGGCCGTCACGTGCTCCTGGGCGAAGGGCAGCTCGCCGCCCTCGGCGATGCGGATCTGGAGCGCCACGAGGTCGAGGCCGCAGATCTCCTCGGTCACCGGGTGCTCGACCTGGAGGCGGGTGTTCATCTCGAGGAGGAACACCTCGTCGCCGTCGACGAGGAACTCGACCGTGCCGGCGCCGACGTAGCCGACCTCGGCGGCCAGGTTCACCGCCGCCTCGTACAGCGCGACGCGGACCTCGTCGTCGAGATCGGGCGCCGGGGCCTCCTCGACCACCTTCTGGTGCCGACGCTGGATCGAGCAGTCGCGCTCGAAGAGGTGGACGACGTTGCCGTGGGTGTCGCCGAGCACCTGGACCTCGACGTGGCGGGGTCGCTCCAGCAACCGCTCCAGGAAGACGGTCCCGTCACCGAAGCTGGCCTCGGCCTCGCGTGCGGCACCGACGACCGCCTCGGGCAGCGCGTCGAGGTCGTCGATGCGCCGCATGCCCTTGCCGCCGCCACCGGCGGACGCCTTGACGAGGAGCGGGAGCCCGACATCGGACCCGGCGGCGAGGATCGACTCGGGTGGGTCGTCGGGGGTGACCTCCACCGACGGCAACGTCGGCACCCCGGCGCGGCCGGCGATCTGCTTGGCCTCCAGCTTCGAGCCCATCACCTCGATGGACGCCGGCGTGGGGCCGACCCACACCAGGCCGGCGTCGACGACCGCCTGCGCGAACGCAGCGTTCTCGGAGAGGAAGCCGTAGCCGGGGTGGACGGCGTCGGCCCCGACGCGGCGGGCCGCATCGAGGACGAGCGAGACGTCGAGGTACGACTCGGCCGCAGTCGCACCGCCGAGCGGCACGGCGACGTCGGCCTCCAGCACGTGGGGCGCCAGGCGGTCGGGCTCGGCGTAGACCGCGGCAGTGCGGATGCCCACCTCCCGACAGGTGCGGAAGACGCGGCGGGCGATCTCGCCCCGGTTGGCGACCAGGAGGGTGCGGATGCGGGTCATCGTCGGCTCCTCACATCCGGAAGACGCCGAAGGACGAGGCGCCCTCGACCGGCGCGCTGTGGGTGGCCGACAGGGCGATGCCGAGCACGGTGCGGGTGTCGCGGGGGTCGATGATCCCGTCGTCCCACATCTGGCCGGTCGCGAACAGCGCGGTGGACTGGTCCTCGATCATCGCCTCGATCTGGGCCTTCTCCTCGGCGAGCGCCGCCTCGTCGACCTCGAGACCGCGACCGGCCGCCGAGCTGCGCCGCACGATGTCCATCACCCCGGCGAGCTGCTTCGGGCCCATGACCGCGATCCGGTGGTTGGGCCACGTGAACACGAAGCGGGGGTCGTAGGCCCGCCCGCTCATGCCGTAGTTCCCGGCGCCGTAGCTGGCCCCGATCATCAGCGTGAGGTGGGGCACCGTCGAGTTGGAGACGGCGTTGATGAGCTTGGCGCCGTCCTTGATGATGCCGCCCCGCTCGTAGCGGCTGCCGACCATGAACCCGGTGATGTTCTGGAGGAACACGAGCGGGACGTCGTGGCGGTTGCAGAGCTGGATGAACTGGGCGCCCTTCTGGCTCTCCTCGGAGAAGAGGATGCCGTTGTTGCCGAGGAGGCCGACCTCGAAGCCGCAGATCGACGCCCACCCGCACACGAGCTGCGTGCCGTAGAGGGGCTTGAACTCCTCGAACCGGCTGCCGTCGACGACACGGGCGACCACCTCTCGGCAGTCGAACGGGACCCGGACGTCCGGCGACGGCACGCCGAGCAGCTCGTCGGGGTCGTGGACCGGCGGGTCGACGGGGCGGGTCGGGCCAGGACCGGCCTTGCGCCAGTTGAGGTGACCGACGATCTGGCGACCGATGCGGATGGCGTCGAGCTCGTCGACCGCGAGGTGGTCGGAGAGGCCCGACTCCCGGGAGTGCATCTCGGCACCGCCGAGGGTCTCCTCGTCGACGTCTTCGTCGATGGCCATTTTCACCAGCGGTGGACCGCCGAGGTACGCCCGGGCCCGCTCCTTCACGAACACGGTGTAGTCGCTCATACCGGGCACGTAGGCGCCCCCCGCGGTGCACGGCCCGAAGACGATCGACACCGTCGGGATCCCGGCGGCGGAGAGCTGGGTGAGGTGCTTGAAGCCCGCGCCACCGGGCACGAAGATCTCGGCCTGGCGGGGCAGGTCGGCGCCCGCCGACTCGGTGAGGTCGACGTAGGGCATCCGATTGATGCGGGCGATCTCGTGGGCCCGCTGGCCCTTCCTGAGCGTCGAGGGGTTGCTCGACCCTCCCCGCACCGTCATGTCGGAACCGTGGATGACGCACTCGACGCCGTTGACCTGCCCGATCCCGACCGTGGCGCCCGCACCGACCGGATCGCCGGTTCCCCAGGCAGCCAACGGCGACAGCTCGAGGAACGGCGTGTCGCGGTCGATCAGCAGCTCGATCCGCTCCCGGACGAGGAGCTTGCCGCGGTCGTGATGGCGTTGGACGTACTTCTCGCCCCCGATCCCCGGCACCGCCCGCATCGCGTCGAGGACCTCGTCGAGCAGGGCCTGCATCTCGGATCGGTTGGCTCGGTAGTCGTCCGAGCGTGGATCGAGACGTGTTCCCAGCACGTCCACCGGTCGGCCCCTCCCTGTCGGCTGCGCTGGACCCTAGTGGGGTCCGGGGCCGGGCAGGACCTTCACCTCAGGCCGGTCAGGACCTGGTGGAGGAGCATCCCCACGATCAGCGGCGACTCGGCTCGGCCGGCCACGACACCCTCGACCTGGTCGATGCCCAGCCCCTCCAGGAGCTCGAGCACGTCGGTGTGGTCGACCCCGGCCGCGACGGCCGGCACACCGTGACGGGCGCACAGCCGGATGATCTCGGTCGCGGCGCCGACCGCATCGGGATCGGTCGGCAGCGACCGGACCAGATGGGCGTCCAGCTGGAGCACATCGACCCATCGTTCTTCGAGGGCATGGAGCACGCCGTGACCGGGCACCACGTCGCCGACCATGACCGCCACGCCCTCACGTCGGATGCCGAGGAGCGCATCCGGATCCGACGCGACCACGGCGTCAGCAGGCCATCGCACGCCGAGGCGGTGCCGCTCTGCAGTGTTGTCGTGGGTGGCTCGGACCGCGTCGTCCATGAGCGCCTCGATGCCCGTCGCCCCGCTCAGGCCGGCCCAGACGACGGTCCCGTCGGCCAACGCCCCCCACTCGGCCAGCCGACCGGTCGCGTCGGCGAGCACGTGGCGGTCGAGCGCGACGTCGAGACCCGATGCCTCGGCGACCGCCTGGACCTCCTCCTCCTGGAGGACCGTCCCGGCGTCGGTCCGCCAACGCACCTGGGATCGCAGGCCGGCGACGCCGTCGAGGGTGCTCGACGCCACCGGCCGGTACAGGACCTCGACGGCGCCGCGCGCGAGCGCGGCGTCCAACGCCTCGCCACCCATGGTGCTCACGGGTCCGTCCTCGGGATCCACCCGGTCCTCATCGGTCACGCCGCGTCCGAAGTCAAGGCGACCGTCCCGGCGGTCCGATCACCGGACCAGCACGGTGGCGGTGCCGGCGTGACGGAGGGCACGCTGCGGTGGTGACGTCGTCGACGACCCCACCTCCCGCCACCGCCACCGACCGTGCGGCGAGGAAGGACGCGGCACGCCGGTCGGTCGGCAAGGTCGACTGGACCGCGTGGCCGGCCTACGACGACGCCGCGGCGGGACTCCCGAACTACTGGTACCCGGTCGAGTGGTCCAGCCAGGTCGGCCGTTCCCCCCGAGGCGTTCGGGTCTGCGACACCCCCCTCGTCCTCCAACGAGATCAGCACGGCACCGTCCACGCCCTCCACGACCGGTGCCTGCACCGCGGCGTGAAGCTCTCGCTCGGCACCGAGGAGTTCCCCGACCACGTCACCTGCCCGTACCACGGCTGGACGTTCCGTCTGAGTGACGGCGAGCTCGCCGCCGTCATCACCGACGGCCCCGACTCCCCGATGTGCGGCAAGGTCCAGCTCGCCACCTATCCCTGCGAGGAGGCCGTCGGCCTCGTCTGGGTGTTCGTCGGCGATCGCGACCCACACCCCCTCACCGATCAGCTGCCGCCGGAGCTCGTCGACCCACCCGAGTACGCCGTCGGCGGTCGCATCGAGGATCGACCGGGGAACTGGCGCCTCTACGCCGAGAACGGCTTCGACGAGGGGCACGCCAAGTTCCTCCACCGGACCTCCAAGTGGCGGATCTTCAAGACGATGCCGACCTGGAACAAGATCCACATCCATCGCGAGGGCCGCTGGATCTACCGCATCGAGGACGAGCGCCACTGGGAGGCCGACTTCCCCGGCGTCGGGACCTGGTCGAACCAGCGCTGGTGGAAGATCACGCCGCAGCAGGCGTCGGGCGGGGGCAAGAGCAACCTCGGCAACACCGGCGGCAACGAGGCACCCGATCCCTACATCGCGTCGCACGGGTTCCCGGGGTTCGCGTCGCTGTCGCTGCCCGGTGTGCTCCGCATCGCCTACCCGCAGTTCATCCACTACGAGTTCTACGTGCCGATCGACGCCGAGCACACCAAGTACGTCGGGGTGATGACCCAGTTCAAGACCGGCCTCAGCAGGGCGTGGTTCTACGCCCGCTACCTGGGAGGGATCCGGTGGTTGTTCCACGGCGACTTCTCGTCGCAGGACCACTGGATGGTGTCGGAGACCGACGCGCCACCCGAGCGCCTCTATCGACCCGACGTGTCGCTCCTCGAGTGGCGCCGCCTCGTCGAGGAGGGCAATCCGTTCGACCCGCCCACCGGTGCGTCCGAGGTGGCGGTAGAGCTGTGAGCGCCCATCCCCTCGACGCCGGGCCCGAGCCGCCCGGGCGTGACGTGACCGCCGGCGACGGCAACGCCTATCACCTCATCGAGCTCGGCGACTCCGCGTCGCACCGGCCGACCTCGGTCTTCCTCCACGGCGGTGGCCCGGGTTGCTCGTCGTGGACCGACTTCGGCGTCGTCGCGCCCCGCTTCGCCGCCGACCGGCCGTGCGTGCTCGTCGACCTCCTCCAGTACGGTCGGTCCTCCAAGGCGACCATCACCGGACCGCGGTGGAGCTACCTGGCGGCCTCGATGGTCAGCCTGTGGGACACCCTCGGCCTCGACGAGCCGGTCGATCTCGTCTGCAACTCCTGGGGCGGGACCATCGCCATCGCGCTCGCATCGGAGTACCCGGACCGGGTGCGGTCGATGGTCGTCACCGGCTCGATGCCGGTGTTCTACGGCCCCCTCGCCCCGCTGCCCGAAGGCGCCCGACGGGGCCGCCGGGCACGTGACGCCTACTTCGGTGGCGAGGGCCCGACGCTCGACAAGATGCGCGACCTCATGGCCGACCTCGAGTGGTACGACCGCAGCGCCATCCCGGAGTCGACGGTGGCGTTGCGCTACGAGCAGTCGCTCGACACTGGCGAGATGGCGCTCGCCGCGCACTCCGACGACCTCCGGGGCGACTGGCAGGACCTCGAGGACCACCTCCGGACGATCCGTTGCCCGACCCTGTTCGCGTGGGGGATGCACGACGCCTTCCTCACGCCCGACTACCCGCTCATGCTCGCCCGCATGGTGCCGAGGGGGCAGCTCTACGTCATGGACCGGGCCTCGCACCACCTCCAGGAGGAGCGCCCCGGCGACTTCCACCGCGTCGTGTCCGGGTTCCTCGATGCGTCCCACGAACCGGTGGTGCTCCCGTGAGGAAGCTCGTGGTGCTCGTCGTCCTCGCTGTGGCCGCCTCCGTCGGCCGGGAGCGGCTCGTCGACCTGTTGACCAGGGGGACCGGCACCTGGGTCGGATCGCCGACACCGACCCGCAGCGAAGGTCCGTGAGCGGGGTCGTCGCGAGCGCCGTCGCCGCGATCGATCGCGAGCGCCTCGTGTCGACGTGTACCGCACTGGTCGACGTGCCGTCGCCGACGGGGGCCGAGCGGGCGTGCGCCGAGCGGATCGTCAAGCTGCTCGACGACGCCGGGCTCGACGGACGCCTCCAACCCCTCGACGCCCGCGCCGCCAACGCGTGGGCCAGGCTTCCCGGCGCCGGTGGCGGGCCGACGCTGCTCCTCTACGCGCCGATCGACACGCTCACCACCGGCTCGGTCGACGACGACGTCCCCCAGGTCGGACCTTCCATCGCCGGCCACCTACTCCCGGTCGCTCGGCGAGACGGCGACCTCCTCACCGGTCTCGGGGCCCACAACCCCAAGGGTCACGCCGCCTGCATCATCGAGGCCGTCCGGGCCGTCGCCGCGTCCGACGTCGAGCTGGCCGGCGACGTCGTCGTCGCGTTCGGCGCCGGTGGCATGCCGACGTTCGCCGTCGACGATCCGGATGATCCCCTGCAGCGGGCCCACACGGGCCACGGCGTCGGCGCGTCATTCCTGCTCGAGCGAGGCGTCTGGGCCGATGCGGCCGTCATCGCCAAGTCGGGGTGGTTCGTCCAGCACGAGGAGGTCGGGCTGGCGTGGTCGGACGTCGTCGTCGGTGGGACCCACACCTACGTCGGCGCTCGTCACCGCCTGCCGTATCGGAACGCCGTCGCCGACGCCGCCCGGGTCGTGCTCCACCTCGAGGCGGCCTTCGCAGCACGAGCCGATGCGGCCGACACGCTCGCGCCGCAGTCGATGGTCGCCGAGATCGACGGCGGATGGCGCCGGATGGCGGCCTTCCTCCCCGAGACCACACGGCTGCGGGTCGATCAGCGACTGCTCCCCGACGAGTCGCCGCTCGACGCACACCGTCGCCTCGAGGCCCTCCTCGAGGAGCTGCGCGCCGACGACCCGGACCTCGACGTCCGAGCCGAGCTCGTGCTCGCCGTCCCGGGCTCGTCGACCCCGGAGGACCACTGGATCTGCGAGGCGGGGCGCCGGGCGTGGACCGCCACGACCGGCCAGCCGCACACCAGGCCGTCGGCGCTGAGCGGCTCGACCGACGCCAACATCCTGCGCAACCGAGGGATCCCGACCCTGCGCGTCGGCCTGCCCAAGGTCCACATCGAGGGCGCCGAGCTGGGCTTCGCCGAGGGCATGAACACCGTCGACTCCGCGGCGCTCGCGGCCCTCACCGAGCTGCTGACCCGCACGGCGGTCGACGTGTGCTCCCGCTCCAGGGAGGAGCTGTCGTGAGCGCGGTCGTCCGGGGCGTGATGGCCTCGCACACGACGCTCATGAACACGCGGTGGGACGAGGTCGACCACCTCGGGCGGGCCCACGCCTTCCGCGACTCGCTCGCCGAGGTGCGCCGCGAGCTGGAGGCCGCCGACGTCGACACCGTCGTCGTCATCGGGCCCAACCACTTCCGCGGGTTCTGGCTCGACCTCATGCCCGCGTTCACCGTCGGCGTCGGGGAGGTCATCGGCGCGGGCGAACACGGCACACCGGCCGGTCCGCTCCCGACCCGACCCGACCTCGCCCGCCACCTGCTGGAGTCGCTCCATGCGGCTGGCTTCGACGCCGCGTTCTCGCTCCGGCTCCAGGTCGACCACGGCATCACCCACGCCCTGCAGTACGTCGTACCCGAGGGCGTGCCCGTCGTGCCGGTGATCGTGAACAGCTTCGCCCCGCCGCTCCCCCGCCTCGACCGCTGCGCCTCGCTCGGTGCGTCGATCGGCCGAGCCGTCGCCGCCGACGACGGTGGCCATCGGGTGGCGGTGATCGGCTCCGGCGGGCTCAGCCACCGCCTGCCCTTCCCCGACTGGCGAGCCCCGGCGAGCGACGACGACGAGTTCCTCGTCGAGTCGTGGGTCGAGGGCCGCACCGACTGGCAGCGCTACGAGGAGCGGCGGCGCAGCATCGTCGTCGCCGCACCTGCACAGCTCAACGACGACTTCGACGAGCGCGTGCTGCGCCTGTTCGCCCAGGGGCGCGGCCGCGAGCTCCTCGCCCACGAGGACGACCTCGTGGACGTCGCCGGGAACGGCGCCAACGAGCTGCGCAACTGGCTCGCCACCGCCGCCGCCTGCGGGTGGGCCCCGTCACGGACGCTCGCCCACTCCCCCATGCCCGAGTGGCTCACCGGCATGGCCACCGCACTCATCGACGACCCCGAGGTACCCGCATGACCGCCTGGCTCGATCTCACCGGCATCCCCTTCTGCGTCGACTGGGTCGACGCCGACGGCGTGCCGACCCGTCGCCTCGTCGCCGGTGAGGGCCCCGACGTGGTGTTCCTCCACGGGACCAGCGGACATCTCGAGGCGTTCACCCGCAACTTCCGGGCCCACGTCGAGGCCGGCTACCGCTGCCACGCCATCGACATGCTCGGCCACGGCTACACGGGCAAGCCCGACTACGACTACGAGATCCCCCGTTACGTCGAGCACCTCCGGGCGTTCCTGGCCGGCGCCGGGATCGACCGGGTGAACCTCGCGGGTGAGTCGCTCGGTGGCTGGGTCGCCGCCGTCTTCACCGCCGAGACGCCGGAGCAGGTGATCTCGCTGCAGCTGATCGCCTCGGGCGGCACGAAGGCGAACCCCGAGGTGATGGAGCGGATCAAGACCTCCACTCGGAAGGCCGTGACGTCCGACGACATCGACCTGACGCGCCAGCGGCTGCACCTCCTCATGCACGACCCGGAGCAGGACGTGTCGGAGGAGCTGGTCGAGGTGCGGCACCGGATCTACCACGAGCCCGACTTCGTCGCGAACGTCGATCACCTGCTCTGCCTGCAGGAGATGGAGGTCCGGCAGCGCAACCTCCTCCAGCCGGACACGCTGGCGAAGCTGGGGGCCGTCCCGACGCTGGTGGTCTGGGGCAGCAACAACCCGTTCGGTGACGTGCCGGAGGCCACCAAGATGCACGAGAACATCCCGGGGAGCCGCCTGGAGATCTTCGAGCACTGCGGGCACTGGCCCCAGCACGAGCACCACGAGCGCTACGACGGGCTCGCCATCGCGTTCCTCGACCAGCACAACGGGCGGACGTCGTGACCGCTGTCGCCGACGAGGTGGCGCGCCTGGCCGACCGCCTGTGGGTGGCCGGCCGGCAGCGGACGACCATCGAGCCGATCGGGGACGAGATCGCTGCGAGCGGTGACGATCTGGTCGCCACGGCCTACGAGATCCAGCAGCACAACGTCGACCGACGCGTCCGCGACGAGGGCGCCCGCGTCTGCGGCCGCAAGATCGGCCTCACCTCGGTGGCCGTGCAACGCCAGCTCGGTGTCGACCAGCCCGACTTCGGTGCGCTGTGGGCCGATCGCTGCCACGGCGACGGCGAGACGATCCCGTGGGACGTGCTGTCCCTCGCCCGGGTCGAGGCCGAGGTGGCGCTGGTGCTGGGCGACGACCTCGACCTCGGGACCCACGCCGTGACCGACGTCGTGTCGGCGGTGTCCTACGCCGTCCCGGCGTTGGAGATCGTGGGCACCCGCATCGCCGATTGGAAGATCAGCCTCGGCGACTCGATCGCGGACAACGCCTCGGGCGACCGGTTCGTGGTGGGTCTCCGGCCGGTCGCGCTCGCCGACCTCGACCTGGCGGCCATCGAGATGTCGATGACGGTCGACGGCAGCATCGTCTCGTCGGGCCGTGGCGCCGACTGCATGGGGAACCCGCTCTTCGCCGCCCGATGGCTGGCCGACACGATGTCGGCTCGGGGCACACCCCTCCGGGCCGGTGACGTGGTGTTGACGGGTGCGCTCGGCCCGATGCACACCCTGACACCCGGCGCCTCCGTGCACGCCGACCTCGGCGCGCTGGGCAGCGTGTCGTGCGAGATCGGGGCGGCGTCGTGACCGTCGACGTGGCGATCGTCGGCTCGGGCAACATCGGTACCGACCTCATGATCAAGGTGGCGCGGCTCTCGCAGACGTTGCGGGTGGCCGCGATGGTGGGCATCGACCCGGACTCCGACGGGCTGGCCCGGGCGCAGCGACTGGGTGTGGCCACGACGTCGGACGGGATCGACGGGTTCACCGCCCTCCCCGAGTTCGACGCCGTCCAGATCGTCTTCGACGCCACCTCGGCCGGCGCGCACGCACGACATGCCGAGGTCCTCGCCGCCGCCGGGAAGCAGGTCATCGATCTCACCCCCGCAGCGATCGGGCCCTACGTCGTCCCGGTCGTGAACCTCGACGAGCACCTGGGCGCACGGAACCTCAACATGGTCACCTGCGGTGGCCAGGCGACCATCCCGATCGTCGCCGCCGTCGCTGCCGTGGCACCGGTCCACTACGCCGAGATCGTGGCCTCCATCTCGTCCCGGTCGGCCGGTCCGGGAACGAGGGCCAACATCGACGAGTTCACCGAGACCACCTCGCGTGGCCTCGAGGTCGTGGGGGGAGCCGAGCTCGGCAAGGCCATCATCGTGTTGAACCCGGCCGAGCCACCGCTGGTGATGCGAGACACCGTGTTCTGCCTCTGCGACCACGCCGAGGCAGACGCCATCGTGGCCTCGGTGACCGACATGGTCGAGCGGGTCGCCGAGTACGTGCCCGGCTACCGACTCAAGCAGGCCGTGCAGGTCGATCCGCTCGGCGAGGGTGGGGTGCGGATCCCCGACCTCGACCGCAAGTTCGAGGGGCTCAAGGTCAGTGTCTTCCTCGAGGTCGAGGGCGCGGCGCACTACCTGCCGGCCTACGCCGGCAACCTCGACATCATGACGTCGGCGGCGCTGCGTACCGCCGAGCGACTGGTGGTCGTGGGGGCCGGGGTGACGCCGTGACCGCGCTCCTCACCGACGGTGTCACCCCCGAGGGTCGGCTCTACGTGCAGGACGTGACGCTGCGAGACGGCATGCACGCGATCCGCCATCGCTACTCGTTGACCGAGGTGCGCGAGATCGCCCGGGCTCTCGACCGCGCCGGGGTGGCCTCGATCGAGGTGTCGCACGGCGACGGGCTGTCGGGTTCGTCGTTCAACTACGGCTTCGGGGCGCACACCGACTGGGAGTGGCTGGCCGAGGCGGCCGAGGTCATCGAGCAGACCACGCTCGCTGCCCTGCTCCTGCCGGGGATCGGCACCGCCGACGACCTTCGTCGCGCCGCCGACCTCGGCGTGCGATCCATCCGTATCGCCACGCACTGCACCGAGGCCGACATCGCCCGCCAACACATGGCGTTGGCACGCGAGCTCGACCTCGACGTGGTCGGGTTCCTGATGATGAGTCACATGACGTCGCCGGCCGACCTCGCCGGTCAGGCGAAGCTCATGGAGGGCTACGGGGCGCACTGCGTCTACGTGGTCGACTCCGGGGGCCGCCTGACGATGGACGCGGTGCGGGACCGCTTCCACGCCGTCCGGGAGCTCCTCGACCCGGTGACCGAGATGGGCATGCACGCCCACCACAACCTGTCGCTCGGTGTGGCCAACTCCGTGGTCGCCGTGGAGTGCGGCGCGACTCGGATCGACGCCTCACTCGCTGGGCAGGGCGCCGGGGCGGGCAACGCGCCGCTCGAGGTGTTCATCGCCACGGCCGACCTGCTGGGCTGGGATCACGGCTGCGACCTGTTCGCGCTCCAGGACGCGGCCGAGGAGTTGGTGCGACCGACCCAGGACCGGCCCGTCCAGGTCGATCGCGACACCCTCACCCTCGGCTACGCCGGGGTGTACTCGTCGTTCCTCCGCCACGCCGAGGCCGCATCGGAGCGCTACGGCGTCGACGTGCGGGACATCCTCGTCGAGGTCGGTCGTCGGGGCCTCGTCGGTGGGCAGGAGGACATGATCGTCGACGTGGCGTTGGATCTGGCCTCGGCGTGAAGGTCGTCGTGCGCCATCGCTCGATCGACGTGGGGTGGGGGGTCGTGCACGCCCGCGAGGCGGGTGTGGGCCTGGGGCGGACCCTGGTCTGCGTCCACCAGACGCCTCGGTCCGGCGACGAGTTCGCGGAGCTGCTCGACGAGCTCGGCGGGCGACGCCACGTCGTCGCGCTCGATCTCCCGGGCATGGGCCACTCCAGCCCCCATCCGGACGGCGCGTCCATCCCGGCCTACGCCGCCGCCGTCGCGTCGGCGCTCGACTCGCTCGGCCGACCGGTCGAGCTGCTCGGCCACCACACCGGCGCTGCGGTCGTCGCCGAGCTGGCGGCCACGTCGCCGCAGCTCGTCGATCGCCTGATGCTCAGCTCGCCGCCGTGGCTCGACGCCGAGCAGCGTGCGGCCCGTGAGGCACGACCCGGCCCGGGGGTCGACGAGGTCACCCCGGCCGATGACGGAGCCCACCTCATGGCGCTGTGGCGTGGCCGGATGAGCTTCTACCCCGACGATCGAGCGGACCTATTGGAGCGATTCGTCTCCGACGCGCTGCTGACCGCCGACCCCCACGCCGGCCACCGTGCCGTCGCTCAGTGGGTGATGGAGGACGCCCTTCCCGGGCTCGGCGAGCTGCCGGTGGTCCTCGTCGACCACGTCGAGGATCCCTTCGCCCACCCGTGGATCACCCGCTGGCAGGAGGCGTTGCCCCTGGCGACGACGATCACCGTCGATGGCGGGATGGTGCCCTTCGAGCTGACCGGTCGAGCGACGGCGCGGGCCATCGACACCCTCGGCTGAGGGGCCTCACCAGAGGCCTGCGGTCACCCGGAGACGGAGGAGCCCCAGCCAACCGCTGTCCGGGTCGGCAGCGAGCTCGGGCACCAGCACCACGTCGGAGTGTTGGCAGCGAGCGCCGTGTGCGCAGAGGCGGAGGTTGGCAGCCTCGACGACCGCCCGCTCCGTTGCGTCGAACGAGCGACCTCGCCGTTCCTCATAGTCGGTCACGAACGCCTGCATCTCCTGGACCGACGGCAGTCCGTCAAAGCCTGCCCGGGCCCAGTCGGTCGAGAAGGACGCCGAGGCGTGTCCGACGGCGACGGCTTCGGAGGTGAGCGCCAGACTGTCCCAGTCATAGATCGCCACGATCTGGTCGCCTCGGAAGCCGAGGTTCTCGACCCGCCAGTCGAGGTGGGCGACCATCGGCGGCTGGGGGTGGGCAGCGAGCACCTCGACGGCCCCGATGGCCAGCTCGTCGATCCACTCGGCGCCCTCGGTCGTGGCGTCGAAGTCGAACCGGAGGTCGTGCGGCTCGGGCCACAGGTCGTCGTGATCGGTGTCGAGCGCGGCGGGGCCGACGTCGGGCACCGGATCGAGGTGTCGACCGGCCCGCACGAGCGCTTCGAGGCCATCGGCGACGGAGCGTCGTACGGCGGGGTCGTGGCCGTCGGCGGAGTCACCGCTGCGGAACTCCTCGATCGTCGCGACGCCGCTTCCCAACGACGTGGCTCGACCGATCGGTCTCGGTGCGGGGATGCCGGCGTCGGCCATCGCCACCTGAGCCTCCTGCACCGCGAGAAGGCGGTCGACCGTGACCTTCCAACGGTGCACCTTCAGCACGACCCGACGGTCGTCCTCGAGGTCGAAGCCCGCCACGACGCCCACGCCGGAGCGTGCGAACGAGACCGACCGGGCCGGCCCGACCTCACCTCCGAGGTGGGCGAGCAGCTCGTCGGCGACGCGAGCGGCGTCGTCGGTGCCGAACAGCGTCGTCCACAGCGGTGACGCATGGCCGCGATCGACGGCGAGGTGCGCAGCCAGCTCGTCGACGACGCTCAGGTTCCCGACCAGTGCTCGAGGTCGGCCAGCTGCTCGCTGCGGAACCCGACGACCAGGAGCCGGTCGCCGCAGGCGAGCTCGGTGTCACCGGAGGGCACGAGCGTCTGCTCGCCACGGTGGAGCAGGACGACGCGCGCATCGCCCGGTGGCGGAGCCGAGCGCAGCGACCGGCCGTTGAGGCGGGAGTCCTCGGGAATCGAGATCTCGATCACGTCGGCGCCGAGGGAATCGACCGGGACCAGCTCGGCCGCCACGCGAACGTCGGCCGGCTCGTCCACGCCGAGTCGTCGGGCCAGCGGGCCGACCGTCGGTGCCTGGACGGCGACGGAGAGGAGGACCACGACGAACGTGGCGTCGAAGATCGCGCTCCCGCTCGGATGCCCGGCCGTGAACGGGATCGTGGCCAGGACGACCGGCACCGCTCCCCGCAGCCCGGCCCAGGAGATGACGGTCATGCGAGCGACCGGTGTCCGCGACCAGACCAGCACGGAGAACACTGCGAGCGGGCGGGCGACGAGGACGAGGACGATCGCGACGGGGATCGACACGTCGAGGTCGTCGATCAGCTCGGACGGGAAGACCAGGATCCCGAGGAGGAGGAACAGCACGCCCTGAGCGGTCGACGCGAGGCTCTCGTGGAAGAACAGCACGCCCCGGACCCGACGATCGGAGCGGGCGAGCAGCACACCGGTCAGGTAGACGGCCAGGAAGCCGGAGGCGCCCCCTACCGCAGCGATGCCGTAGGAGACGGCGGCGATCGCCAGGGTGAGCACCGCGGCCGACGACGCACCGGCGGCGGCGTCGAGGAAACGGCGTCCGCTGAGCCCGATGGCCACACCCACGACCAGGCCACCGCCCAGTTGCTGCACCAGGAACAGCGCCCAGTCAGCAGCGTCCGGCTCACCTCGCCAGACCTCGACCATGCCGACGGTCATGAGCACCGCGACCGGGTCGTTCATGCCCGACTCGAGCTGGAGGATGCGCATCGTTCGCCTGGGCAGCTGGGACGACCGCAGCGCGGCGAACACGGCGGCGGCGTCGGTGGAGGCGATCACCGAACCGAGCAGCAGCGCGTCCTGGAACTCCCACCCGAGGACGAGCGCGGTGAATCCCGCCACGACGAAGGCGGTGATCACCACGCCGACCGTCGCGAGCAGCGCCGAGGGGGCGCCGCACGACCGGAACGCCGCCGGGTCGGTGCCCAGCCCACCCTCGAACAGGATGATCACCAGGGCGACCGCGGCGATGTTCTGGGCGAGCGCAGCATCGTCGAAGCGGACGAGGCCGAGACCCTCGTCGGCGACCGCCATGCCGAGGCCGAGGAAGAGCAGGAGGCTCGGCACACGGAACCGCTCGGCCAGGCCGCTCGCCACGACCCCGACGATCAGCAGCAGGCCACCCAGCAACACACCGGGGTCGACGGCGAAACCGGAGCTCACCCGGGCACGGTACGTCAGGTCCGGTGGCCGTCCGGTCGCGGTGGCGTCGTGCGGGCGAACCCGTCGTGGGCGAGGATGCGGGGCGTGTCCGATGCCCTGCCGCGCCTCGTGGCGACCGTGCTCGACACCACCGACGCCCGGGGGCTGGCGGAGTTCTACCGAGCCCTGCTCGGCTTCGTGTACGCCCAGGGTGACGAGCCACCCGATGTCGGCGAGCCCGATCCGCGTGGCAGCTCGTGGCTGGTGTTGAACGACGCCGACGGGCAGCCTCGTCTGGCCGTCCAGCAGGTCGAGACGTTGCCCCGGGTCACGTGGCCGAGCGGCCCGGTGCCACAGCAGCTCCACCTCGATCTGGGCGTCCGGGGCCGAGACGAGCTCGACGTGCAACGGGACCGGGTCGTGCGGCTCGGTGGTTCCGTCCTCGAGGA
>JBCCTY010000012.1:0-32626 GCA_039197885.1 Actinomycetota bacterium
CCGGCGTGACGGCACCGTCCACGTCGTGGCCGATCCCGCCGCCGACCCGGCGGTCGCCCTCCGAGCCGCAGCGGCCGCGGCCCGGTCCGACAGCCCGATCGACCGGGCGAGCCTGGCCGTGCTCGCCGACCGGCTCCCGGTCTACGACGAACCCTGGCCCGGCGACGCCCGCGAGCGCCTCATCGACCTCCTCGGGCAGGGACGCCCGGCGATCGGCGTGCTCGAGTCCCTCGACCAGGCCGGCCTGCTCAGCCGCCTCCTGCCCGAGTGGGAGCCGGTGCGCAGCCGCCCGCAGCGCAACGCCTACCACCGGTTCACCGTCGACCGTCACCTCCACGAGGCGGCCGCCGAGGCCTCCCGGTTGACCGATCGCGTCCGACGAGCCGACCTGCTCCTCGTGGCTGCCTGGCTGCACGACCTCGGCAAGGGCTACCCGGGCGATCACACCGTGGTCGGGATGGAGCTGATCGCCTCGATCGGTCGACGCATGGGCTTCCCGCCGGCCGACATCGAGACGCTCGTCAGCCTGGTCGAGCACCACCTCCTCCTCCCCGACGTTGCCACCCGGCGCGACCTCGCCGACGACGCGACGTTGCGGCGTGTCGCCGACCTGGTCGGTGACACCCAGACCCTCGAGCTGCTCGGGGCGCTGACCGAGGCGGACTCGATCGCCACCGGGCCGTCGGCGTGGGGGAGTTGGAAGGCCAGCCTCGTCCACACCCTCGTCGAGCGGGTCATGCAGCGCCTCGGGGGTGAGGACCTCGACATCGGCTCGATCCTCACCGACGAGCATCGCCGCCTGCTCGCCGAGCGGGGGCTCACGGTGCAGGGTCGGGGCGACCTCCTCACCGTCGTCAACACGGATCGGGCCGGTGGCTTCAGTCGGATCGCCGGGGCACTCGCCCTCCGCGGCCTCGACGTGCTCGAGGCCAACGCCCACTCCGAGGACGGGATCGCCGTCTCGGTGTTCAAGGTCGTCCGGTCCACCGGTGAGCCGCCGCAGTGGACCGGTGTCATCGAGGACGTCGAGGCCGCACTGCGAGGCCGGCTCGCCCTCGAGGCCCGGGTCCGCGAGCGCGAGCGGCTCTACGCGCCCCGCAAGCCGGTCGCTCCCACACCGGCCCGCACGACGATCTCGGTGACCAACGACGAGTCCGACACCTCGACCATCGTCGAGGTCCGCACCGGCGACCGGCTCGGTGTCCTCTACCACGTGACCCGGGCGCTGGCCGAGCTCGACCTCGACATCCGACATGCGAAGGTGCAGACGCTCGGCCACGAGGTGGTCGACTCCTTCTACGTCGCCGATGCGTCGGGTGCCCAGCTCGACGACGCCTACGCCGACGAGGTGGTGCTGTCGGTGCGCCACGTGCTGACCGCAGCCTGAGGCGTCCGTGCACGACGACTCGTTGACCTCCCAGGACCTGCGGATCTGGGCCGAGACCCTGGCCGCCATCGCCCGCACCGGCCTCGGGTTCACCGACAACCTCTACGAGCGGGAGCGCTTCGAGGAGGTCCTCCAGGTCGCCGCCCAGATGCGGTCGCGGGTCGATCACCGCTTCGACGAGGGCGAGTTGGTCGCCGAGTGGTTGCGGTCGGTCGGATCCGGGATCGAGGGCTACGTGACCCCGAAGGTGACGGTGGGTGCGGTGGTGGGCAACGACGACGACGAGTTGCTCCTCGTCCAGCGTTCCGACTCCGGGATGTGGTTGTTCCCGACCGGATGGGCCGACGTGGGCTACTCCGCGGCCGAGGTGGCCGTGAAGGAGGTCCGTGAGGAGACGGGCATCGACTGCGAACCGATCGGGGTGCTGGCCGTGGTCGACGGGATGCGGCTCGGCTTCACGACCATCCCGCTCTACTCGGTGGTGTTCCACTGCCGGGCCACCGGCGGTGAACTGACCGCTCACCCGCTCGAGACCTCCGACGTCGGCTGGTTCGCCCAGGACGAGCTGCCCGAGCCGGTGGCAGGGTTCGAGCGGTGGGGCGAGCAGGCCTTCTCGGCGATCCGGGGTGAGCGACCGCAGGTGACCTGGGACCCGCCACGTTGGTCGCCGGGCCAGCTCGCCGACGGTGCCGGCCAGGAGCCCCCTCCGGACCTGCCGACGAGCCGTCGCGCCGACGACCCGCCGCAGTAGTGCCCTCGTGGCGCTGCGAGACGAGCGCTCGCGCAAGGCCGCAGGAGGCTCAGTAGACTGATCGGCTGCCGGGGATCGATCGAACGGGTCGGTGCGGCGCGTCCCGGGACCACGGGCGCGGCTCCGGCACGAGCCGGCGTGACGTCGGTGGCGTCGATCGGGAGGGTGCACCGTGGGGCTGTCGGAGATCCGAGTCGGTTTCACGTTCGACGACGTCCTGCTCGTTCCCAAGCGCTCGTCGGTGCGGTCGCGCCAGGACGTGTCGCTGCGAACCCGCGTCAGCACGAACGTCACCCTCGACATCCCGGTGCTGTCCGCCAACATGGACACCGTCACCGAGTCCGACATGGCCACCGCCATGTCGGAGCTGGGCGGGATCGGCATCATCCACCGGTTCCTCGGCATCGAGGAGCAGGCCGAGCAGGTCGGTCGGTGCAAGAAGGACGGAGCACAGCGCGTCGGCGCCGCCGTCGGCGTGGGCGCCGAGGCCGATCTCCTCGAGCGGGCCGACGCGCTCGTCGAGGCCGGCTGCGACGTGCTCGTCCTCGACATCGCCCACGGCCACGCCGAGCACGCGATCGCCGGCGTCTCGACGCTCAAGCAGCACTACCCGGGGACCGACGTGCTCGCCGGCAACGTCGCCACCGCGGCCGGCGCCCACGACCTCGAACAGGCCGGCGCCGACGCCGTGAAGGTCGGCGTCGGTCCCGGAGGCGTGTGCACCACCCGGCTCGTCGCCGGCGTCGGGGTGCCGCAGCTGACCGCCATCGACGACGTCGCCTCGTCGGGCGTCAGCGTGCCGATCATCGCCGACGGGGGCATCCGCACCTCGGGTGACATGGCCAAGGCGCTCGCCGCTGGCGCCGACTCGGTGATGATCGGTTCGCTCCTGGCCGGCACCAAGGAGAGCCCGGGCGACGTCGAGTCGACGCCACAGGGCCTCGTGAAGCGGTACCGCGGGATGGCCTCGTTCGAGGCCGTGCAGATCCGGGCCGAGCGCACCGGTGAGGTCGTCGACGACGAGTACTTCGAGCAGCGGGCGGCAGAGGGCGTCGAGGGCACCGTCCCCTACCGGGGCGAGGTCGGCAAGGTCATCGGCGAGCTGATGGGTGGCGTGAAGAGCTCGATGAGCTACCTCGATGCCCGCAACCTCGCCCAGTTCCGCCAGAACGCCCAGTTCATCCGGGTGACCCCGGTCGGGCTGCGCGAGAACCACCCTCACGCGACCCTCTGAGCGCTCCGAGCGGCGTCAGGGCCCCTCGCCCTGATCCTTCAGGTAGTCCTCGAGCTCGGCCATGAGTTCGTTGCTCGAGCGGGCAGGGTCGTCGGTCAGCGGCTCGGCGGCCTCGGCCTCGCGGATGCGGTCGACGTACTCCTGGAGGTCCTCGTCGCCGTCGACGAGCGCGTCCACCTGGTTGACGTAGCCGGCGGCCTCGGCCCGCAGCAGGGTGAGGCGATCGGCGACGTCGAGGTCGAGCAGCGTGGCCGCCCGTTCGACGAGCGCCAGCGTGGCCTTCGGTGAGGGGGCCGCCGACACGTAGCTGGGCACCGGCGCCCACAGCGACACCGAGTCGAGGCCGGCCTCGCGGGCTCGGTGCTGGAGGACGCCGACGATCCCCGTCGGCCCCTCGTAGCTGCTCTGGCGCAGACCGAGCCGGCTCACGAGCGACGGGTCGGCTGCGGCGCCGATGACGCCCACCGGATCGCTGTGGACGACATCGGCGAGCAGGGCACCGAAGGTCAGCACCATCTCGACGTCGAGCTCGTCGGCGATGGCCAGGATGGTGTCGCAGTAGCTCCGCCACCGCAGCCGGGGCTCGCTGGCGTCGACCGTCACCAGATCGCGATCGGTGCCGGGGAGCGGACCGGCCGACACGATGGTCCGAGGCCACTCGATCCGGCGGCTGCCCGACTCGTCGAGCCGGACCAGCGGGCGACTGACGGCGAAGTCGACGAACGGCTCCGGGTCGATCTCGGCGACCTCGGTCATGCGGGAGAGATCGGCGAGGAAGCGGACGGCGCCGGTGGCAGCGTCGCCGGCGTCGTTCCATCCCTCGAATGCCGCCACGAGCACGGGTCGCCGCAACGTCGGGTGGTCGTGCCAGGTCACGTGCTCCACCATTCGAACGCTACCGGTGCTGAGCGCGGAGGCGGAACCACCCAACGTGTCACGAGCACGCCCAGTGGCACTGCGCCTACCATGAGTACCAGTCCCTCGAGTGGGTGGGACCAGCCGACGGGGCTGGGGAGGCGTCGATGGCGAGAGCGGTCAGATCGATCATGAGCCGGCCGGTCGTCACGGTCGCGCGCACCGATCACGTCCGTGCGGCCGCCGGTCAGATGGAGCAGTGGCGCGTCGGTGGGCTGGCGGTGGTCGAGGCCGGTGAGGTCGTCGGTCTGCTCAGCGAGCGAGACGTCGTCGGCCTCGTGGCCGCAGGTGCGGCGCTCGAGTCGGTGTCGGTGGAGGAGGCGATGTCGACCGACGTGGTCGCCGTGTCGTCGTCGATGCCGGTCCGCGACGCGACCGGGGTCGCCTTCGATCGGGGGTGTCGACACCTCTGCGTCGTCGACGCCGGCGAGCTGGTGGGCGTCGTCAGCCTCCGCGACCTCCTCGGCGCCAGTCGTCGCATCGAGGACGTCGATCTGGTCGCCGCGCTGTCGGACGCCGCCGGCCCGCAGCGCCGCAAGGCCGACGACCCGCCCGTGCACGAGTCGATCGAGGATCGCCTGCAGGCGATCCTCGGGATGACCGAGGACGAGCCGGAGACCTTCCTGCGCCGGATGGACCGCTTCCGTCGATCGATGGCGCTCGACGACGCGCTCGTGGCCTCGGTCGCCTCGCAACCGTCGGCGACCGCCGTCGCCACCCTCTGGGCGATGGCCGGGCGCGACGGCACACCGGTCGGCTCGTCCGACCTCGGGATGCTGTCCCTCCTGCCGGCGATCATCGGCGTCGTCCACCGCCACGCCGTCGGGCTCGATCCGGCGACGGAGCGTCCGGCGAGCAACGTCGCCGAGTCGATCCTCCACCACCTGGGAGGCTCCGTGGCGCCGTTCCGGGTCGCCGCGCTCGATGCCACGCTCCGGGTCATCGGGACCGGGACCGTCGACGCGGCCTCGGTGTCGGTGTCCGCGAGCGTCGCCGCCGGGCTGCCTCCCGGGGTCGCGCTGCCCGCCGCCCTCCAGATGTTCTGCGGGCCGTCGCAGCTCGGTGGCGAGGTGACCGTCCGCCGGGCTCGTCGCCTGATCGGGTCGAGCACGATCGACCTCGATGCGGTCACCGATCGTCGTCTGCCGGCGCTCGACGGCATCCTCTCCGAGCTGCGGAAGGCCTCCCCGGGTGATGCGCACCTGCCACCCGACACGACCGTGCCCGGTGTCATCGCCGCCATCCTCGACACGATCGGGATCCCCGTGGGCCTCGGCGCTCCCGTGTTGGCCGTCGGGCGATGCGTCGACTGGATCGAACGCATCCGGGCGAGCCACCAGAGCGAGATCGTCGCGACCGAGCCCGCCGAGCTGGTCTGAGCGATCGCGAGCGGCCAGGCTGGACGGGTGGACGCACCGGTCATCGAGATCGCGGCACGCGTCGACGACGAGCTCGTCGACGCCATGGCCCGCCTGATCCCCCAGCTGTCACGCTCGTCGCCTCCCCCCGACGTCGAGGCGCTCGCTCGGATCGTCCACGGTGACGCGACGTCGATGCTGCTCGCCCGGGTCGAAGGTCGCATCGTCGGTTCGCTCACCCTCGTCGTGTTCCCGATCCCGACCGGCATCCGGGCCTGGATCGAGGACGTCGTGGTCGACGATGCCGCCAGGGGGCACGGGGTGGGAGCGCTCCTCAACACCCGCGCCATCGAGCTCGCCGACGAGCTCGGGGCGAAGACGGTCGACCTCACGTCGCGCCCGTCGCGCGAGGCGGCCAACCGCCTCTACCGACGGCTCGGGTTCGTCGCCCGGGAGACCAACGTCTACCGCTACCAGCCGCCGTCGGAGTGAGCGACCAGCAGGGCGTGACCCTCTTCGAGGCCGTGGGCGGTCGGCCCTTCTTCGATGCGCTCGTCGATCGCTTCTACGTGGGCGTCGAGACCAGCGAGGTGCTCCGGCCGCTCTATCCCGACGATCTGACCGAGTCGAGGCTCGACCTCGCCGAGTTCCTCGCGCAGTACTGGGGTGGCCCACCCGTCTACAGCGACCGCAAGGGCCACCCTCGCCTGCGGATGCGCCACGCCGGGTTCGTGATCGGCGAGGCCGAACGAGCGGCCTGGATGACCGCGATGCTCGATGCCGTCGACGCCGTCGCGCTCCCTGACGAGATCCGCACCGCGCTCGTCGACTACTTCGAGATGGCGTCGACCCACATGATCAACCGTCCCTGAGCCCGCGTCAGGTCAGGTGCTCGGCGGCCGTGGTGAAGTGGCGGCGCAGGTGGTTGGTGTCGTTGAAGCGGCGAACCGCCCAACGCTCCTGCTCCCGACCGGGCTCGCCCGGTGCCGCGGGCATCCGTACGACGTGGTGGATCGACGCGTTGTCGGCGCCGTTGAACGCGAAGTCGTCGGCGCCGGTCACGATCGACAACAGCGCGCCGATCACGCCGCCGTGGACGACGACCGCGACCTGTTCGTCGGGATGTGCGTCGGCGATCCGGGTGAAGCCGCGCAGGATGCGCTCGCGGAAGACGTCGCGGTCCTCGGCCCCCGGGATCGCGTCCCACCGTTGCTCGGCGTGCATGCGGAGGACGGCGGGATGGCCCTCGGCGGCGTGGCGGCGGAAGAGCCCACCTTCCCAGTCGCCCAGGTGAACCTCGTGGATGTCGGGATCGAGGATCGGGTCGAGACCGAGTCGGCCGGCGAGGGGCGCGGCGGTCTCGGACGTGCGGCGCAGCTTCGAGACGTAGATCGCGGCGATGGGTTCGTCGGCGAGCCGCTCGCCGACGCGCTGGGCCTGCTCGCGGCCCTCCGGAGCGAGCTCGGGATCGCCCTGTCCGTCGACCAGGGCGAAGGGTCGGTCGGGGTCGGCCGGCGCCGACTCGCCATGGCGGATGACGAGCAGCTCGGTCGCGCCCTCGGGGCGGGCGAAGCGGGACTGGCGGTAGACGGGGCGGTCGGTCGAGTCGCTCATGGGGCGGTCTCCCGGATGATGGGGGCGGTCAGGGCAGGTCGGCGTATCGGGCGAGTGCCTCGGGGATCGTCGCGGTCAGGACGCCGTGTTCTTCGACGACCGCTCGCAGCCACGGCGGTCGGAGCCCGGCGGCGACGCTGATGGGGAACTCGGTCGGCGACAGCTCGCAGGCCTGACGGGCGAACTGGGCGGCGTAGTCCGGAGGTCGCAGATCGCGGGACAGCTCGACGAGGGCGAACGGGTCGGGGGCACGGTGTGGTCCCGGCGCCACGTCGGCGACGGGGTTGACCGTCGGCCCCGCGCCGCCGCCGGCCAGCCCGGGCCCATCGGTCAGCACCGCGCCGCGGACATCGTCGGGACGGGCTCCGGCGAGCAGCAGGGCCACGTAGGCGCCGACGCCCCGTCCCAGCACGGTCACACCCCCGACCTCGGCGAGCACGGCGTCGGCGTCGGCCATGAGGGTCTCGCACGTGTAGCCACCCCCGACCGGGATCGTCGAGACGCCGTGGCCGGTGAAGTCGAGACCCAGCACCGGGCCGGGCCACAGCGGATCGAGCCAGTCGGGTACCTCGGCCGGGGTCCGTTCGCCGAGCCCGTGGAGCAGGAGCAGCGGGCGACCGTCGCCGGTCCTGAGCTCGTGGAGGCCGAGCTGCACGCGGACGTGGGTGAGGAACCTGACCCTCATGTCGGGTTGCCGAGGAAGTCGAGGATCAGCTCGGCCACGAGGTGAGGACGCTCGATGTGGACGAAGTGGCCGGTGTCCTCGAGCGGGACGAACCGGGCCACGGCGGGCAGGTGGGGCTCGACGTCCTCCGGCCGGGTGCCCCAGCCCATCTCCTCGAGCTCGAGGCCGAGGACGCCCAGCAACGGCTGCCCGAGGCCTTTCATCCGGTAGAGCATCCACTCCGGCCGCCACGGTCCGAATCCCCCGGGACGGATGGCCGGATCGAGCTTCCACCGCCAGCCGTCGGCATCTCGTCGGGCTCCGACGGTGACGAGGTAGCGGAGCCATGCCGGGTCCAGCCGGGGGTTCATGCGGCCTCGTCGTGCGGCGAGCTCGTCGAGGGTGCCGGGTCGCCGGACGGAGCCCGCGGCGCGCCGCCGGAAGCTCAACCAGCGATCGGCCTCGTCGGCGAGCAACCGCACCCGGTCGTGATCGGGCAGGTCGGGCACCGGTCGCCGCGACGGGAGGCCGTCGAGGTTGACGACGTGGGAGATGCGGTGCGGCGCGATCTCGGCGAGGTGCATCGACAGCCCACCGCCCTTGGAGTGGCCGACGATCGGCACCGGGGCCTCGGTCGTCGAGTCGAGCACGGCGACGGCGTCGCGGGCGTCGGCGTCCCAGGTCCCGAGGGTGGCGTGCTCGGAGTCGCCGTGGCCACGTTGGTCCCAGGCGACCACTCGCCAGCCACCTGCCGCGAGCAGCGGTGCGAACCGGTCGTAGGTACGGGCGAAGTCGAGGCCGCCGTGGGCGAGCAGGAGCGGCGGATCGAAGGGGTCGCCCCACTCCTTCACGTCGATCCGGAGCCCGTAGGCGTCGACGGAACGGGTGCGCGCCGGCGCCTCGGCGCCCTCGTACTCGACGGTCTCGTCCAGCTCGTCCACGTCGGGGAAGCGTGGCAGCCCGGGCCCGCCTCGACCAAGGTCACCGCCTCTGTGACCAAATCAACACGGTCACCGGTTTCAGAAAGGGTCAGTTTGAGCAAACATGTCGTGCAGCGGTCTGCAACTCCGGGGGGAAGCGCTCGATGGAAGATCTCACGGGCCTGGACACGTCGTTCCTGACCATGGAGACCGATGGCGAGCACATGCACGTCGCCGGCCTCTACGTCTTCGAGGCGCCCGACGATCCGACCACCGATCTCCTCGCGGTCCTGCGTGCCCAGCTCGAGCAGCGGCTGCACCTCGTCCCCCGCTACCGGCAGCGAGTGCAGACGATGCCGCTCGGCATCGATCACCCGGTGTGGGTCGACGACGCTCGCTTCGACATCGAACGCCACGTCATCGGCCACGTCCTGCCCGGTCCCGGCGGTCACGCCGAGCTCATCGCACTCTGCGAGCGCCTCCACGCCCAGCAGCTCGACCGTCGCCGCCCGCTCTGGGAGGTCCACCTCGTCACCGGCCTCGAAGGCGGACGGTTCGCCACCTTCTCCAAGACCCACCACGCCGTGCTCGACGGGATGGGCGGCAACGACGTCACGAAGGTCCTGCTCGACCAGGAACGCCGACCGGCACCGATCGACGCGCCGCCGTGGACCCCCGAACCATCGCCGTCGACGACCGACCTCGTCGCTCGGAGCGTGCGTCGAGCGCTCGGCCGGCCGGCGACGGCGCGCCGACTCCTCGGTGACGGGGTTCACATGGGCCGCGCCGTGCTCGGCCGCTCCGCGTCCCCGCGGGTCGCTCGCGGTCGACGCACGAGCCTCAACGGCAGCGTCGGAGCCTCCCGGAGCTACGCCGTCGCCTCCGTCGAGCTCGACCGTCTCAAGATCGTGAAGAAGGAGCTCGGCGGGACGATCAACGACGTCGTCCTCGCGATGTGCTCCGGAGCGCTCCGCGGCGAGCTGAAGGCGCGAGGTGACACCACGACGCGGCGTGTGTCGGCCTTCGTGCCGGTGTCGGTGCGTCAGGACGGTGACGACATCAACAACCACATCTCGGGGATGCTCGTCGAGCTGCCGGTCGAGATCGCCGATCCGCTGATGCGCTACCGCACGGCGTGCTCGGCGGCCGAGCGGTCCAAGGCCCAGCTCGGGGCGATGCGCCCCGGCACCCTCGCCGACGCCGCCGATCTGGTGCCGCCGGTCGTCGCCCGCCCACTGGCGCAGCTCGCCCACCGTTCCGGTGTCCGGGAACTGCTGCCCCCGGCCGTCAACGTGACCGTGTCCAACGTGCCCGGGCCGCGCGAGCCGCTCTACGCCGCGGGCTGCGAGCTGGTCGAGTACTACCCCTGCCCGCCGATCAACGACGGTGCCTCGCTCAACATCACGTGCCTGTCCTATGCCGATCGGATGTACTTCGGCGTGACCGGTGACCGACGTCGGTTGCCCGATGCGCAACGGTTGGTCGACCGTCTGGTGGAGGAGCTCGACGAGCTGGCGAACCTCTCGCCGACGACGGCATGAGCCCCGGTCGACCACCACAGATCTCGCCGACCACCCGCCTGGTGCGGCGCCAGCGCTCACGCGACGAGCGCGACCGTGAGCGGGAGCAGCGTGAGCGCAGCCGGTCGGAGCGCTCCGATCGAGCGCGCTAGTCGGTCGCGCGTTCGAGCACCCGCAGGACTCCTCGGCCGGCGTCGACCTCGACGAGGTCGCCGGTCCGGACCGCTTCGGTCACGCCGGTCGCGTTGGTGACCGCCGGGAGGCCGAGCTCGCGCAGGATGATCGAGCCGTGGCTGAGGTCGCCACCGATGTCGACCACGACCGCGTCGACGGACCCGAACGTGCTGACCCAGCCCGCGTCGACGCTCCGAGCGACGAGCACGACGCCAGAGCCGTCGTCGGGCAGCGGGCCGGGCGGTTCGGAGGCCACGACCGCCCGCCCGGTCACCACACCGGCGGTCAGGCCGATCCCCGTCACCGAGGTACGTGCATCTGCGGGACGACCGGAGCGACGATGCACCTCGAGGTCGTCGAAGCGGTGGAGCAGGTCGGGGAGCGAGTGCTCGCGGTGGTCGGCGATCTCCCGGCGGCGTCGGTCGAGGTGCGCGGCGTCGGGCCGCCACCCGCTGTCGAGACGAGCCACCTCCTCGACGTCGAGCATCCACACGTGCTCGGCGTCGAGACCGGCGAGGTCGGCGAGGCGGAGGAGGTCCCGCCTGATGGCGTCGAAGGTCCGCATCGCCTCGCTCCGCAGCTCCTCGCGGGCCCGCATGGCCCGGGCGGCCGACCACCACAGGGGCAGGGTCGCGGTGGCGATCACCGAACGCGGGGCGGGGGTGGCCGCGGGTCGCAGTGAGGTCGCCGACCGCAGGATCGGCGCCGACTGCTCGTGGTGGCGCGGGCGGGCGATGTCGCTCTCGAAGACGCCGCGGTGCCCGTGCTCGGCCAGCCATCGCGACCACGAGTCGGCTGCGTCCGGATCGGACGGCTCGCGGCCCGCGTCGAGATCGGCGCGGACGTCGTCGCGTTCGGCCAGCGCGGCGAGCGGCCGGAGATCGTCGAGCATCGCCGTGGCCGGCGTTCGCTGGCGCGCGACGTGTTCGTGGAGCACGCCCACGCCGCGCAGCACCGACACCTGGGGTGCCATGGCCGACGCCAGCGACGACATCTCCTCGACGAGCCCGACGTAGGCGGTGCGGAGGTCGTCGAGGGCGGCACCGAAGCTGGTCCGGTGGTCCGCGGCCAGCCGTCGGAGATCGTCGACGCGCCGCCGGGAGGAAGAGATCGCTCCGGTCTGGGCGAGTCCGAAGCGCACGAGGGTGGGAGCCCGCAGGGCCATGCGCAGCGGCCGGAGCGGCACGTCGTGCTCGACCTGGCCGCCGAGGCTGTCGGCCAGGAGTCGGGTCGGGAGTCCGAGCGACCGGAGCAGGTCCTCCAGGAGCGACAGGTTCAGGTAGGGCCGTCCGACGAAGGTCTCGACGAAGGGCCGATGGTCCGGTTGGGACGGGTCGATCCTCCGGTAGAAGCCGAACAGGTCGTCGGCACAGCTCGTGATGAGGCTGGCCATGAAGACCGAGGGGAGCTCGGGGAGGATCTCCTTGTGGTTGGCGATGGTGAAGGCCTCGTCGCGCACGAGCGCAGCGGTGACGGGACGGAGCTGCACGAGCCAGCAGGTGTCGCCGTCGTCGGCCCACTCGACGTCCCAGGACTCGTCGCCGAACTCGTGCCTGACGTCGCGCAGCAGCCTGGCGAGGCGCTGCTGCCAGCCGGCTGCGGATCGTGGCGGGCGTTCGAGGCGGCGCAGTCGTGGGAGCGGGATGCGCTCACCCGCGGTGCGACCGCTGACGAGCGCGTCGCCCAGACCCTCGACGACGTTGACGACGTCATCCTCCCAGCCGGGCTCGGAGAACGCGACCCCGGCGTGTCGGGCGTCGACCTGTCGCATGAGCAGCACGTCTCGGCGGACCTCGTCATCGATCCGGTCGGCGGAGGCGCGGACCGACCTGACCGCCGTCGTGAGGTCGCCGACGGCGACATCGAGCTCGGTGTGGAACCGTCCGGCCATCGCGGCGGTCGCGGTGTCCTCGGCGGAGAAGGCGGATCTCACCGCGAGGACCGGTCCGAGGTCGTGGGCATCGGACGGCGCGGGTTCGACGCCATCGGGCAGGACTCGACCGGAGGGTACGGGGAGTCCGGCACGGGTGGCCCGGTCGAGGTTCGCCGCCTTCGCTCCGACGCCGGCACGGGCGACGTCACCCGACCCGAGCTCGATCACCTGGCTCACGATCGAGCACCGCCGATCACGAGCGTCCGCGAGATGTCGACGATGCGAGACAGGTAGGACTCGGGTTGCTCGATCATGGGGAAGTGGCCCCAGCCCTCGACCGTCTCGGTGCTCGCGTCGGGGACGACCCGGAGCAGGTCCGTGGCCTGGTCGGCGCCGAGCACGCGGTCGCCGTCGCCCCAGAGGATCGTCGTCGGGATCGCCAGCGGCTCGAGACCGTCGAACCACTCGGCGGTCAGCAGGTCGAACATGTCGGCGAAGGCCTCGGCGTGCCGGTACTCACCGAGGAACCGGTCGACGTAGGACCGGGGCACGTCGCCGTCGCGGAACAGCAGCCGTCGGCCGATGAACCGGGCCGGCGCGGAGGAGATGGCGCGTTGCACCGCGGCTCGCACCGGCGTCGGCCGCATGAGCCGCGGGAACCAGCGCGTGTCGAGGCGCGCGGCGACCGGGGCGTGGAGGACGAGTCCGGCAACGTCGACGTCCTGCAGCGCGGAGAGGGCGATGGAGCCGCCGATGCCGTGACCGAGGACGACCACAGGCGCGGCCTGGGCCGCGATCTCGTCGCGCAGCGCGCCGGCGAGGAGCTCCATCGTGGCCGGTCGCTCCGGGAGGGGGCGGCCTCCGAAGCCGGGCAGGTCGACGGCGACGAAGTTCACCTGGCCGGGGACGTGGGGTCGGAGCCGCTCGAAGCGGAACGAGCCGCCCCCGTTGCCGTGGACTGCGATGATCGTGAGCTCGGACACGGTGGCGGCGCCTTCTCCGTCATTTGGTGGTAAATCTAGGGTACCCATGAACGACAGCCTCACCGCCCCGGAGACCGCGCTCCTGTTGGCGCATGTCGCCTCGACGTGGTTCCTGGTCGGCCTCATCTGGATCGTGCAGCGGGTGACCTATCCGGCGTTCCACCTCGCCGAGGGCGACGGTACCGAGTACCACCGCCACCACACGCGCGGCATCGGCCCCGTGGTCGGACCGGTGATGGCGATCGAGGCGGCGACTGCGGTGCTGCTCGTGGTGGTCGGCGTGCCGGGCGTGCCGCTGGCACTGGCACTGGTGGGCCTCGGGCTGCTCGGGGTCGTACAGGCCTCGACGGTCTTGCTGCAGGTGCCGGCCCATGACCGGCTCAGCGACGGCATGGAGCCCGACGAGATCAGCTCGATCGTCCGGACCAACTGGATCCGCACCCTCGGCTGGACGGCACGGGGCGCGGTGGCGCTCTGGATGCTCGTCGCCGCCGGCTGACGGCGATCGCTCACCCCACCGACAGATCGACCGCCACGCCGAAGTGGTCGCTCGGCCAGACCCCACCGACGGGCTCGTCGCCGACCAGGAAGGCCTGGACCGGGTTGCCGGCCGGCTTGCGGCGGGGCCACGACACCATCACGTAGTCCAGCCGGCGCTGTGGCCACGTCGACCCCGCGAGGTTCGGGTTGCGGCGATCCCAGGTGTGGCCGGGGTCATCGCGAACCTGCGGCCAGGTGTCGGTGAGGACGATCCCGGGGACGGGTGCCTCCCGGCGTCCGGTCAGGAGGCGGATCTCGTCGCTGTCGGGGACGGCGTTGAGGTCGGCGCCGAGCACGACGGGCGGCGGGTCGTCGCCGGCGCCCCGCAGCCGGGCGGCGAGCTCGAGGATCGTGGTGGCCTGGCGTTGGCGGAGCTCGCTCTCGTCGAAGCGGAAGGCGAGGTGCGTGCTGATGACCGGGATCGGCCCCGACGGGAGATCGAGCCGGGCCCACACCGCGTTGCGGAAGCCGGGCGACCCGTCGGCGAGCGGGAGCGCGACCTCGCCCCGGTCGATCACGGGTGCCCTCGACAGCACGGCGTTGCCGAAGCTCTCGCCCCGGAACGCCCTCGGCTCGCTGCGGGTCAGCTCCAGCCCGAGCGCCTCGGCGAGCTCCCGTGATCGGTCGGCGCCGGCGGCGTCGCCGTGGACCTCCTGGAGGCAGACGACATCGGGGGCCACCTCGAGGAGCACCTCGGCGATCGCGCGGTGTCGGGCGTCGGGGTCGTCGCCAAAGCGCCACCACAGGTTCCACGTGACGACGCGGAACGTGCCCGGCGGAGCGGCGGGAACCACCTCAGAGGCACTCGGTCGAGATGGCGTCGGCGACGGTCCGGGCGAAGCCCCACCGGCCGTCGTCGGTGAGCGCTCCACTCCGCTCGGACAGCCAGGTGTCGGTGCGGGGGTCGAGCGCCGTCGCCCAGTCGGCCACGTGCACGTTCGATCGCTGGGCGGCGGCGTCGTCGATCACGTCGTTGACGGCCCGCATGGCGTCATTGGCCGCCGGTGCGCCGTTGACCCAGATCACGCAGCTCTCGGGGAACGAGTCCATGGCGGAGGCGACCTGCACGGCGTGGTCGTCGTCGCCGATGTCGTTGCGGGCCAGGGCGATGACGACGATCTCGGGTGGTTCGTCGTCGAGCTCGTCGAGCACGAGGGTGCCGTCGATCTCGAGCCCCCGCGACAGCGGACGACCGGGGGCCGCCTCGATGCGGAGCTCGGTGCCGGCCAGGACCGTGCGGAACTGGGGTTCGGCGTCGACGACGAGGGAGTCGCCGACGACGACGATGTCGCGCCCGACCAGCGCGGCGACCTCCTCGGAGAGCTCCTGGGGGTCGGGGCTGGCGAGGAGCGCGATCGTGCCGATCAGCCCGATCCACACGATCGGTGCGGCGAGGAGAGCGAGCTGGCTGCGGCGCTTCGCGTCGGGGGACACTACTCCAGCGTCGCAGAGTCGCGGCCGTCGACGGCGGAGGCCCCACCTCGTGCGGGGCCGTCCCGCCGTCGCGCCCGAGTGGCGTCAGGCGGTCTGCTGGATCAGACCGACACGGTGCCCCTCGGGGTCGTCGACCATCGCGACCATCGCCCCGTTGGGCAGCGGTGTCGGTGGCTGCACGAGCGAGCCGCCGAGCTCGACGGCCACGGTCACCGAGGCGGCGATGTCGTCGACCGCGCCGTAGAAGGTCACGTAGCTGCCGACCTCCGACGGTGAGGCGTAGATGCCGCCGGGGATGCCGGCCTCGCCGCCGGTGTCGACGAACCGGTAGTCCATGTCGTCCTTCGTCGTCTTCCAGTCGAAGAGTCCGCCATAGAACTCCTCCAGGCGGTCGGCGTCGTCGCCGCCCACCTCGAACCACACCACGGGTGCTCCCATGTCACTGCTCCTTCATCGTCGGTGGAGGTGAGCTTCCCGGACGCCGACGACACCCCCCTGTCGGGATTTCGAGAAACCTGCCGGAGATCCCGTCCGGGCCGGGCACGATGGGGGCGTGCATATCCTCGTGACGGGTTCGTCCGGGCAGGTGGGTCGGGTCGTCGTCGCCGCGCTCGAGGCCGAGGGACACGCCGTCGCCGGCTTCGACCTGGCTGACGGACAGGACCTGCGCGACCCCGATGCCGTCGGTCGTGCCCTCGCCGGGTGCGACGTCGTGGTGCACGCGGCAGCGCTCGCCCACGACACCGCCGGCACGCCGGACGACATCATGGCGACGAACGTCCTCGGGACCTGGCACGTGCTCTCCGCCGCCGAACGGACCGGCGTGGGGCGGGTCATCGTGTTCTCGTCGGGTCAGGTCTTCGGGTGCGCCGAGGGTGAGGGCGAGCCGGCTTGGCTGCCCATCGACGACACCCACCCGCACCGAGCCGCGCGTCCGTACGGCCTGTCGAAGCGGCTGGGGGAGCAGATGTGCGAGGCCTGGTCGACGCGCACCGGGACACCGACGGTCGTGATGCGGCCGGTGCTGGTCCTCGAGGACGCCTCGCTCGCCGGGACGTCGCGGGAGGAGGTCGAGCTCGGCGCGTTCGTCCACGTCGACGACGTCGCCATGGCGGTCGTGCTCGCGGTCGCGGCGGAGGTCGTGCCGCTGCACGTCGGGCTGACGCTCTGTGGGCCCGGTCCGTTCGACACGTCGATGGCCGAGTCGGTCCTCGGGTGGCGAGCGCGACGCGGCTGGCCCGAACCCGCCTAGGCCAGCACGAGGCGCTTCGAGCTGAGGTCGGTGCCGTCCATCGCGCCGGGGCCGTCGCGGTCGGGGCTCGTCTCAACGAGCAGCTCGACCCGCCGGATGCGGTCGGTGAGGAACGTGCGTGGTGCGTCACGGTGACGACACCACGCGTTGACGTACCAGCCGCCGTTCATGCGGACGAAGTCGGCCGGCTCGATCGTGCGCCGGTCGGTGTCGACGCCGTTGCGATCGACGTAGTCGATCTCGACGACGCGACGATCGGCGATGGCCCGACCCAGCGTCCGCAGCAGCTCGGTCGGCCCGTGTGGGGTGTCGACGAGGTGGATGCGGGCGGCGAGCTCGCGAGCACCCTCACGACCGGACTCGGACATGGCATTGAGGATCTTGGTGATGGCGGTTCGGCCGGCGTCGGCGAGCGGTGAGGCCGGTGCGGTGGTGAGGGCGACCGCGATGGCCGTGGCCTCGGCCGGCGAGAGGTTGACCGGGGGGAGCGTGGCGGCGGGATCGATCGAGTAGCCGCCGCGGCGGCCCCGGGTGGACCAGATCGGCACCCCGGTCTCCTGCAGGGCCAGCAGGTCACGCTCGATGGTGCGGACGCTGACCTCGAACCGGTCGGCGAGCCAACTCGCGGTGCGGGCGCCGGGCGATGCGGCCCGGAGCTCCTCGACGATGGCGTAGAGGCGGTCGGTGCGGTTCACCGCACCAGCGTGGCGAGGGGGTGTGGCACCGCCCGCCGCGGTCGGGGTCGTCGGGGTGCCATGATCGCCGCATCATGCGCATCGAGGACGTCGACTTCGCGGACCTGCTCACGCTCGAGCCCCACGGTCCCGAGACCTACGTCGGCCGTTCGGCTCGCTACCCCTGGGACCGGCTCTTCGGTGGACAGGTGCTGGCCCAGGGGCTCCGGGCGGCGGCGCACACCGTCGCTCCCGAGGTCGGGGTGCACTCGCTCCACGCCTACTTCATCCGCCCCGGCACTCACACCGAGCCGGTGCGCTACGAGGTCGACCGGCTCCGCGACGGCCGATCGTTCTCGACCCGCCAGGTCGTGGCCCGCCAGTCGGGCGGGGCGATCCTGAACCTCTCGTGCTCGTTCCAGGTGGTCGAGGAGGAGGCCGACGTGCAGATCGTCGACCTGCCCGACGACCTCCCCGATCCCGATGACGACGCGCTCGAGGACACCGGCTGGGGTGGGCTGCTCGATCGTCGGGCCCTCCCGACGAGGAGAGGGTGGGCCGCCCACTGGATCCGCCTCGCTGCGGACCTCCCCGACGACCCGGTGGTCCAGGCGTGCGCGCTCGCGTTCATGTCCGACGCCGCGCCGACGTCGGCGGCGAGATCGAGCCACCCCGACAGCGTCGGCAACCGCAGCGACCGCACGCTGTTCATGGGGGCGAGCCTCGATCACGCCATGTGGTTCCACCGACCCACCCGGGTCGACCGCTGGCACTACTTCGACATGGACTCCCACGGCCTGACCGGTGGCCGTGGCCTGACCACCGGCAGCGTGCTCTCGGCCGACGGGGTCCACGTCGCCTCGGTCGCCCAGGAGGTGCTCCTCCGACGCCGCCGCCGTTCCACCTGACCGCGACACGACCGAGGACCCCATGACCACCGACCCCGTCACCCGCGTCCTGGGCCGCTGGTGGGCCGATCCGATGCTCACCGGACTCCACCGCCTCCCGGCGCGGGCCGATGCGGTCGCCTACCCCGACGACGAGGCCGCGGCCCAGGGGCGCACCCCCTGGCGCCGCTCCCTCGACGGCGACTGGCGGTTCCTGCTCGTCGACCGACCCGAGGAGGCTCCCGCCGGTTGGGCCGACCCCGACCACGACGACGCCGGCGACGGCTGGGTCGATCTCGCCGTCCCGGGGTGCTGGACACGCCAGGGCGTCGGCGATCTGCCGCAGTACACCAACGTCGTCATGCCCTGGCCCGGCGAGCCACCCGAGGTGCCCGACCGCAACCCGACGGGGCTCTACCGGACCACGTTCGACCGGCCCCGGGGCTGGGCGAGGCGGCGCACGATCCTCCGCCTCGGCGGCGCCGAGAGCGCGGTCGCCGTCTGGTGCAACGGCGCCTTCGTCGGGCTGTCCACCGACAGTCGCCTCCCCGCCGAGCTCGATCTCACCGACCACGTCGTCGCGACCGGCAACGTTCTCGCCGTGATGGTCGTGCGATGGTCGGCCGGCACGTGGATCGAGGACCAGGACCACTGGTACCACGGCGGTCTGCACCGGTCCGTCGAGCTGAGGTCGGCCGGATCGGTGGCGCTCGACGACGTGCAGGTGCGGGCCGTGCTCGCCGACGACCGGTCGTCGGGCCGGGTCGACGTGGAGGCCCGGGTCGAGGGTGGCGCCGGGTGGAGCGTCGAGGCCGAGGTGTTCCGCTCGGTCGGCGCTCGGCGGGGGGCAGCGAAGCGACGGGCCGACGTCTCGGTCCTCGACACCACCGCCCACCTGGCCTCGATGGGAGATGCCTACCGCCATCCCGGGCCGGTCGCCCGCCTCGGGTTCCGCCTCGACGACGTGCGTCCGTGGTCGCACGAGGACCCCCACCTCGGTCGGGTCGACGTCCGTCTCCTCGATCCCGACGGCGTCGTGCGCGAGGTGGTGCGGATCCCGGTCGGGTTCCGACGGGTCGAGGTCGGCGAGCGCGAGCTCCGCCTCAACGGCGTGGTGGTGCCGATCGCCGGGGTGAACCGCCACGACCACGACCCGGCCACCGGCAAGGTCATGACGGCCCAGCAGCTCCGAGCCGAGGCCGCGGCGATCAAGGCGGCGGGGTTCAACGCGCTGCGCACCGCGCACTACCCGCCCGAGGGCGCGCTCCTCGATGCGTGCGACGAGATCGGGCTCTGGGTGATCTGCGAGGCGAACGTCGAGTCGCACGCCCGGTGGCGCCAGCTGAACGACGAGCCGGCGTTCCAGCAGGCGATCGTCGGGCGGTCGCAGCGGATGGCCGTCGTCCACGGCAACCACCCCTCCGTCATGTCGTGGTCGCTGGGCAACGAGTCGGGTCACGGTCCGGCCCACGACGCCGCAGCGGCCTGGTTGCGCCACCACGACCCGACCCGGTGGGTGCACTACGAGGGCGCCATCATGTCCACCTGGCTCGCCGATCCGGCCGCCGCCGAATCGACCGTCGCCACCGACGTCATCTGTCCGATGTACCCGTCGGTCGACGACCTCGTGCGCTGGGCCACCACGACCAGCGGGACGAAGCCACTCGTGATGTGCGAGTACTCCCACGCGATGGGCAACTCCAACGGAGGTCTGGCCGACTACTGGGCCGCCATCGAGGCGCATCACGGACTCCAGGGCGGGTTCATCTGGGACTGGCGCGACCAGGGCCTCGACGAGGTCGACGCCGAGGGTCGTCACTTCTGGGCGTACGGCGGGCACTTCGACGAGCCCGTCCACGACGGCGACTTCTGCTGCAACGGCCTCGTCGGACCCGACGGTGCGCCCCGTCCCGCCATCGAGGAGCACCGCTGGCTGACGCGACCGGTCCGGGTGACGTGGGCCGACGAGGCGCGCACCCGGCTCCGGGTGACGAACCGCCGCTCGTTCACCGACCTGTCCGACCTCCGCATGGAGTTGGAGCTGCTGGTCGACGGCGAGGTCGTGGCGCACGAGCGACGCGACGCGCCACCGGTCGGTCCCGGGGAGTCGACGACGGTGCCGGTGAAGGCGGCGCTGCGGCGGAGCGCTCCGGGTTCGGAGGCATCGTTGCTGGTGACCTGGCGGCGTCGTCGTCGACCGTGGTGGGACGAGGGCGTCGCCCCGGCCCACGACCAGCTGCCGCTGGCGGTCGTCGCCGCAGCCGGCCCGGCGCCCACGGCGGCGGGAACCGTCGAGCGGACCCCGCTCGGTGCCACCGCGGGGCGGGTCACCTATGGCCTCTCGGCTGATGGCGGGCTCGGTTCGATCCTGGTGGGGGACCGGGAGCTGCTGGCCGAACCGGTCCGGCTCGCGATGTGGCGGGCACCGATCGACAACGACGGCCCCTCGGTGGGTCCCGGCATCAGCGCACCGTTCGCTCGGCCGGGGTGGCTGGCGGCCGGCCTCGATCGACTCCGGCCCGAGCTGGTCGGGGCCGCCTCCCGGCGTCGGGGCGACGAGGTCCGGCTCGTGTCACGCTGGCGTTGGCACGGCGACGGACACGTCATCGAGCACCGCCAGACCGCCACGGTCCTGCCGACGGGCGCGGCGGTGATCGACGAGGACGTGCGGGTGCCGAGCGAGCTCGAGGACCTGCCGCGGGTCGGCGTGCGCTTCGCCCTCGCCTCGGGACACGACCGGCTCCGCTGGTTCGGACCCGGACCGCACGAGACCTATGCCGACCGGTGTTCCGGAGCAGTCGAGCGGACCTGGGCTTCGACGGTCGCCGAACAGGACGTGCCCTACGTCTTCCCGCAGCACCACGGCACCCACGTCCACACCCGGTGGTGCACGTTGACCGACCGCCGGGGTCGGGGCGTGCGCATCCAGCTCGACGGGCTGGCCTTCGACGCCTCGCACCACCGGGTCGAGGACCTCACTGCGGCCACGACGATCGCCGAGCTCCGACCGACCGGCGAGGTGCACGTCCACGTCGACGCCGGCATCCGGGGGGTGGGCACCGGCGCGTGTGGACCCGACGTCGCCGCCCGCCACCGCATCGGTGGTGGCCGCTGGCGCTTCCGGTGGGGGCTGGCGCCCCTCGGGTGAGCGGCGTCAGCTGACCGTCGTCCCCGACACCAGCGATCCGAAGAGGCTCGTCAGGTCGACGGGGCGCTCCGGCGTGGGCACGTCGATCGCGTCCACCTGTCCGTAGTCGAACACGTCCATCGAGTAGCCGACCGAGAAGTCGAGCTCCAGGCCGAGGCCGCCCATGTCGCCGGCCATCTCCGACATCAGGGCGCCGAGGTCCGTGCGGGACTCGAAGCGGCGCAGCATGCCGGCGCGGTCGACCCAGACCGTGACGGCGGCCGGGGCATCGAGGAACGAGGCCATCGCCCCCTCCAGCTCGCGGGCGGTGATCGGATCGACGTCGCCACCGAGGCCCATCTGCTCCTGGAGATCCTCCAGGCTCTGGCCCTGCGCCTCGAGCAGGGCACCGAAGGTGGTCGTGGCGCGGAGCCCGGTCACCGCGACGCCGCGGATCTCGTCGGTGCCGATCTCGGTGACCTGATCGACGTCGTCGAGGAGGGCGAGCATGTCCGACGGGGCGACGGTCTGGGTGCCGGCGAGCTGAGCGAGGTCACCGGCCGGGATCTTCCCCTCCAGCTGGCCCAGGTCGATGCGGCCCCACTGGTCGCCCAGGCTGAGGAAGGGTGCCGCCATCGGATCGGCCGCCACCGACGGGTCGAGCTGGCCCAGCTCGGCGAAGACCGGTGCCCGCATCCACAGCGTGTCGCCGTCGACCACGAGGTCGATCCGCATCGTGTCGCCGTCGGGCAGCAGGTCGCCCATGTCCCCACCGAGGTCGCCCATGCTCTCGACCATGGCGTCGAAGAACGTGCCGAGGTCGATGGTCATGGCCAGCTGTTCGGTCGACGCCTGCTCGCCGTACATGAAGGGCTCGTCGGGATCGATGACGATCGCCTGGAAGCCGAGGTCCATCGTCATGTCCATGTCGAGCTCGAAGCGGTAACTCGCGGCCTCGCTACGGTCGGCGACCGACGCGAGGAAGGCCGGGCTCGCCTCGATGGCGACGTCGGGGCCGACGGCCTCGGCGGTCGTACCGCTGTCGCCACCGCAGGCGGCGGTGACGAGCACGACGGCCAGCACGCCGGCGAGGAGTCGGAACGGAACGCGCGCGACGGTCATGCGTCCCCATCGGCACGTCGGAGTCGGATCTTCAGCCGTTCCTGGCCCCGAGGGGGGCGGCCGCGGATCGTCCGACGCCGCTACCGGAGGGTGACGGTCACTCCGACCAGGCCTTGACCATCTCGATCTGGTGCAGCGGGTCAGGACCGATCGGGCTGACGTTGAGGTGGGTCACGCCGACCTCCTTGAAGACCTGGATGCGCTCGCGGATCCATCCCTCGTCGCCGATGAGCGCGGACAGGTCGATGTACTCCTCCGGCACGGCCGCCATCGCCTCGGCCCGCTTGCCCGAGAGGAACAGATCCTGGATCTCCTCGGCCTCGTCGACCCAGCCGTACCGCTTGAACAGGTCGTTGTAGAAGTTCTTCGACTTGGCGCCCATGCCCCCGACGTAGAAGCCGATCAGGCCCCGGGCGGCGTCGCGGGCCTCCTGGATGTGATCGCCGGAGCCGATGGCGAGGAACTGCCCGGCGATGATCTCGAGCGGCCCGCGCTCCGGATCGCGCTTCGCGGTCCCGGCGTCGAGCGCGTCACCCCAGACCTGCTGGAAGCGATCGGGCACGAAGTGGATCGTCTGCCAGATGTCGGCCAGCTCGGCGGTCAACTCGACGTTCTTCGGACCGATCGACGCGATGGCGATGGGGATGTCGCGTGCCGGCGGACGATTCATGAACTTCAGCGGCTTGCCCAGCCCGGTGCCGCCGTCGTACGGGAGTGAGTAGGCCCGGCCGTCGTGGCTCACCCGGTCGCCGCTCCACACCTTCTGGCAGATCTCGATGGTGTCGCGGGTGCGGGCGAGCGGCTTCTCGAACGGCACCCCGTGCCACCCCTCGATGACCTGCGGTCCCGACGTGCCGAGGCCCAGGACGAAGCGACCACCCGACAGGGCGTCGATGGTCGCAGCGGTCTGGGCGATCAGCGCCGGGCTCCGTGAGTAGAGCGGCAGGATGCCGGTCATCAGCTCGACCCGTTCGGTCCGTGCCGCCAGGTAGGCCAGCGTGGACACGAGGTCGTAGCCGTACACCTCTCCGCCCCAGAGCAGGTCGACACCGGCGGACTCGAAGTCGCTCGCCTGGCGCGCCAGCCGCTCCGGGTCGCCGTCGAACCCGATCGTCGTGCTGATCTTCATGCTCGCATCCTGGCACGCGGTCCGGCGCCGACTCCCCGTCAGCGGTACACGGTGAACCGATCGATGGTCGTGGCGACGCCATTGGCGACCGTCTGGAGACGGATCTCGGCCCGGTACACGCTCGAGCTGCCGTAGGGCATCAGGCTCACGCTCCACGTGTTGACGCGGTTGTTCGGCGCGCAGACCGTGCCGCCGCTGCGGGTCGCGAGCCACGAGCCCGACGACGAGTAGTACGCGATCTGCATGCGGGCGCAGAGCCCGGCGGCGTTGTTGATGAAGAGCTTGCCGTCGAGCACCGGCCACCACGACTCGTCGTCCGGGTCGTACATCCAGATGACGTGGCCGGGCAGCGGGGTGCCCAACAGGTCGAGGTAGCCGTCCCCGAAGTCCACCTGGGGTCTCGGTGGTCGCCGAGCCTGCCCCGAGCCGACCCCGAGCCGACCGTCGGGGCACCGGTAGCGTCGCCGTCGATGACCGCCACCCTCCCGGCCGCCTGGTACCGCGACCCGCAGCGCTTCGCCGACGAGCGGCATCGGATCTTCGGCCACGAGTGGCTCCTGGTCGCTCACGCCGACGAGGTGGCCGAGCCGGGCGCGACCGTCGCAGAGGTGCTCGTCGGCTTCCCGATCTTCGTCCGGCGGGGCGCTGACGGCGAGCTGCGGGCGTTCCACGACGTCTGTCCGCACCGGGCCGGGCCGGTGGTCGGCCCGCCGGAGGGCGACGTGGTCGCCCGAGTCAGCAGCGTCCGGAAGCTCCAGTGCGGCTATCACGGCTGGGTGTTCGCCGACGACGGCACGGTGGAGCGGACGCCCGACTTCGGTGCCGAGCGGTGCGGGCTCTCGCTCGTGCCGCTCCGGGTCGGGGTGTGGCGCGACCTCGTGTTCGTCTCGATGGCCGCCCACGGCGCAACCCTGGACGAGGCGCTCGGCCGCCTCCCCGAGCTCGCCGCGACGGTCCCGCTGGAGGGCTACCGGTTCCACTCGCGCCGGGTGCACCGACTGCGCTGTGACTGGAAGACCTACGTCGAGAACTACCTCGAGGGCTACCACATCCCCTACGTGCATCCCCGCCTGCACCGTGAGATCGACGTCCGTCGCTACGAGGTGACCACCGGCGACCGGGTGGTGACGAACCACGCCCCGCCGCGCGACCCCGATGCCGACGGCGTCTACGACGGGTTGTTCGCCTGGCTGTGGCCCAACGCGGCCGTCAACGTCTATGGCGTCGGCATGTCGATCGAGCGGATGGTGCCGGTGGCGCCGGGCGAGATGCGCATCGAGTACCTCTTCTGCTTCTCGGCCGACGCCACGGAGGCCCAGATCGACGACACCCTCGCGATGTCGGCCGAGGTGACCGACGAGGACGTGCGCATCACCGAGGCCGTGCAGCGCAACCTCGATGCCGGCGTCTACGACACCGGCATCCTGTCGCCGCGTCACGAGGCGGGCGTGGCCTACTTCCAGTCCCTCGTCGTCGATGCGATGGGTGAGTGAGGGGTCGTTCGGTGGCCAGCGCCGGACCGATCGACGGCAGGCGCCCTGGCTCTCGCCTCATCCTCGACGAGCTCGCCCGTCACCTCGACGACTCCTGATCGGCCGCAGGGTCAGTCCTCCTCCGAGGCGCGGCTGCGCGGGAAGTCGCTCACCGCGTCGAGGCGCTCGATCGACCCGACCGACAGGGGCCGCTCCAGGGCGCCCATCGAGTCGCTCAGCTGATCGGGGCGGTTGGCGCCGACGATCGGGGCGCTGACCCACGGCTTCGACCGCACCCAGTTCACGGCGGCCTGGGCCGGCGTGAGACCGTCGTCGTGGGCCACCTCGATCAGCGTCTCCACGATGTCCCAGTTGCGGTCGGAGAAGCGGTTGGCTGCGTTGCCCTCGGCCCGGACGCTGTCGGGGAGGGGCTCGCCGCGGCGATACGTCCCGGTGAGCATCCCTCCCGCCAGCGGGCTGTAGGGCACCATCCCGATGCCGTGCTCGACGCACATCGGCGCCAGCTCGAGCTCGACGAAGGAGCGGGTCGGCTCGAGCAGGTGGTACTCGGGCTGGACCGACACGAACGACTCGAGGTGGCGACGATCGGACGCCCACAGCGCCTCGATGATCCGCCAGGCCGTGAAGTTCGAGCAGCCGAGATAGCGGACCTTGCCCTGGCGGACCAGGTCGGTGAGCGCCGACAGGGTCTCCTCGAGCGGGACGGCGGGGTCGAACCAATGGACCTGGTAGAGGTCGATGTGGTCGACACCCAGCCGCCGGAGGCTGTCCTCGCACGCCTGGATGACCCACCGGCGAGAGAGCCCCTCGCGCTGTCGGGCGGTACCCCGGTGATCGGCGAACATCTCACCGAGCGCGCCACGCACCTTGGTGGCGATGATCATCCGGTCGCGGTTGCCCCGGGCCGCCAGCCACCGGCCGATGATCTCCTCCGACACACCGCCGGGGTTGGGCGGCCCGCCCTCGTTGCCCGACCAGACCGAGTAGACGTCGGCGGTGTCGAGGAAGTTGCCGCCGGCCTCGTCGTAGGCGTCGAGGACCGCGACCGATCCCGCCTCGTCGACCGACCACCCGAACTGCATCGTGCCCAGCCCGAGGGCATGGACGAACAGCCCGCTGTGGCCGAGCTGGACGTAGGGGAACGTGTCGGTGGGGGTCCTGCTCACGAGCGCGCCTCGGCCTGGCTCGTGAGCGGCGTCGTGCCGACGCCGATCGCCCTCGTGTCGGCGTAGTGCTCGAGCTTGTGGTCGATGAGGTCCAGCGCTCGCCGTCGCTCCTCGATCTGGCGCTCGACCTCTGCCCGATGGTCCAGCAGGATCCGCTTTCGCTCGGGTTTCGTGACGGGGCCGTCCTCGCCGAGGCGGCAGTAGTGACGGAGCTGCTCGATCGTCATGCCCGTCTCGCGGAGGCAGCGCAGCACCTCGACCCAGAGCACGTCGCCCCGGCGGTAGCGGCGGTGGCCGTTGGCGGCGCGGGCGACGTCGGTGAGGAGGCCCTCGCTCTCGTAGTAGCGGAGCGTGTCGAGACCGACGCCGGTGCGCTCGACCATCTCGGCGGGCGTCAACGTCGGTTCCGACGGGGCGGAGCTGTCGGAGGTGGTGACCATGGGAGCAGTGAACAACCTGGAGCGCGCTCCAGGTCAAGGCCCGACCTCGCAGACGGCCTCCTCGGCTGGCCCAGGGGGTTCTCGCCTCAGCGGTGGAGCTTGGGGTCGTCCTGCCAGGCGCGGGTGCGGATCGTGTGGACGGCGTCACCGGACAGGACGCCGCTCCGGGCGAAGAGCCGGCCGTGCTCCCAGTTCGACAGGCCCAGCTCCGGGCGACCGAGGGCGTACTGGCCGTCGACCCAACGGGTGAAGCCGTTGCCCACGAACGGCGTGTCGACGCTGTTCCAGAAGCGGTCGTGCTCGGCCCGATCGTCCGACACGAGGGTGGCGACGAGTCGCGGGCTGAGCTGGTTGCACAACTCGACCGCCTCCTCGAGCGTGGCCGTGACCACGACGCTGATCTCGGGACTGTGTTCCCACTCCCACTCGACGCCGAGATCACCGACGTCGATGAGCTCGGCCAGTGCTTCCTCGGCGTCCCCGTCGGCTCGGGTGATGGTGCCGGTGCGCTCGAACCACCCGTCGGGGACGTAGGCCTCCGAACCGATCGCCACGTGGAGCTTCGGGCTCGTCTCGCGGGCGTCGGCCGCATCGCCGAGCGCGTCGAGCACCACGGGGACGAGCTCAGCGGCGCGATCCGCGGTGACGCAGCACACGTTGAGCGTGTTGCAGACCTTGCGGTCGAGCGAGGCGGTGACCGCAGCGGCGAGCGCAGCCGGGTCGGCGGCCTCGCCGGCGAGCATCCACGCGCCGCCGGTGCCGTGCAGGCTGACGGGGATGCCGGCCTGGCGGGCGATCGAGCCGAGCTGGTGGACCGCGGCGCCGCTCCCCCGGGCGACCGCCAGCGCGAGGCGCGGATCGGAGAAGAGCGCCCACCCGGCGGCGTGCGCCGAGGAGTCGACGAGCTTCACGGCGCCCGACGGCAGTCCGGCTTCGGCGAGGGCGGGCTCGAGCGCGTGCTCGACGATGGCCCGGGCGGTGCCGAGCGCGTCGCTGCCGATCCGGAACACGACCGTGTTGCCGCCCCGGAGCACGCCGGTCGCATCGGCGAAGACGTTGGGCCGTCCCTCGAACACGAATCCGACCACACCGAGGCCCGCCGTGCGCTGCTCGATCCGCCAGCCGTCGTGCTGGATCCGCTCGACGAGCCGGTCACGCTGGGGTTCGGCGTCGCGCCAGCCGTGGAGTCCGGCGACCATGTCGCTGCGCATCCGGTCGGTCAGCTCCAGGCGGGTGGTCGAGCGCCCCCGCTCGCGGGCCGAGGTGATGTCGGCCCGGTTGGCGGCGACGATCGGAGCGAAGGCCTCGTCGTCGGCGAGTCGACGGGCGAAGGCCTCGAAGAAGGCGCCGATCGACTCGTCGGAGACTGCGCCCATGCCTGCGAAGGCCTCGAGCGCGTCGCCGACGGCGCCCTCGGCGATGTCGGCCTCGGATGCGGGGACGTGGAGCAGGTCGCCGGTGTCGTCGATCACCACCAGGCGGTCGCCGGACTCGAAGGCCTCGGCCAGTTCGGCAGAGACGTGGACGACACGGTCACCGCCCACCACGAGCGGCATCCCGGCCTCGAGGCGATCGAGCGGCTGCGGACCGGTGGGGATCGCACCGTCGGGTACGGAGGATGGCGGTCGCCCGGCGCTGGTCGCACCGGTCTCGACGTCGGTCCCCTCGTCGTCGTGATCGTCCGCCTCACCGCCCGAGCGGCGCATCGCCACGATCACGCCCATGGCCACGAGCGCCAACGCCGCCAACCCGGCGACGATGAGCGCCCCGGTCCGGACGCCATCGCTCCCGCTCTCGGCCAGGGTGGGGTCGTAGGTGAAGGCGAACCCGCCGGGCTGGCGGAACCCTTCGTCGGCCGCCGTCGAGAAGTAGCGGATGACGTACTCCCCGGCCGACGGCAGGTCCTCGAGCACGTCGACCTCGATCGCCGAGGCGCTCGGCGTCCGCGGCTCACCGAGCTCGATCGGGAGCTCGTCGGATCGGCGCTCCAGCGTGACCTCGACGCCCTCCTCGATGATGAACTCACCGGCGAAGATCAACCGGATCTCGTCGACCTCGCCGACGGTCTGACCGGGGATCGGTTCCGACGCGATCAGCTCGGTGTGGGCGCTCGCGCCGGACCAGCCGACGGCGAGCGAGACGACCAGGACGAGGACGGCGGCGAGAGCGGAACGGCGCACGTCGTCGAGTCTGTCAGCCGAGATCGATCTCGGGGTAGAGGGGGTGGCGAGCGAGCAGCTCGGCCGCCCGCTTGGCGCACCCGGCCGAGATGTCGTCGGCCAGCGTAAACTTCGCCTTGGATGACGCCCCGGCGCTCGTCGTGGTCGGTTCGGCGCCCTGGAGCGCCGTGACCATGAGGTCGGCGACCTCGTCCATCTCGTCGACGCCCATGCCGAGTGTGGTGACCGCCGGCGTGCCGACCCGGATGCCGGAGGTGTACCAGGCGCCGTTGGGGTCGGCCGGGATCGAGTTGCGATTGGTGACGATGCCGGAGTCGAGGAGGGCCTGCTCGGCCTGGCGGCCCGTGAGCCCGAAGGACGAGGCCGTGTCGATCAGCACCAGGTGGTTGTCGGTGCCACCGGAGACGACCGTCGCGCCCCGGCGCAGCAGGCCGTCGGCGAGGGCGCGGGCGTTGTCGACGATCCGAGACGCGTAGTCACGGAAGGCCGGCTGGCGGGCCTCGGCGAAGGCCACGGCCTTGGCCGCCATGACGTGGCCCATCGGTCCGCCGAGCACCATCGGGCAGCCCTTGTCGACGAACTCGGCGTACTCCTCCCGGCACAGCACGATGCCACCGCGAGGCCCGCGGAGGGACTTGTGGGTGGTGGAGGTGACGACGTCGGCGTGGGCGACCGGGTCGAAGTCGCCGGTCAGGACCTTGCCGGCGACCAGACCGGAGAAGTGGGCCATGTCGACCATGAGCACGGCACCGACCTCGTCGGCGATCTCGCGCAGCTTCGCGAAGTCGACGAGCCGCGGGTAGGCCGAGTAGCCGCCAACGAGGACGAGCGGTCGGAACTCCCGGGCCAGCGCCGCGATCGAGTCGTAGTCGACGCGCGCGGTGGCGGGATCGACGCCATAGGACCGCTGGTGGAAGAGCTTGCCGGAGATGTTGGGCCGGAAGCCGTGGGTGAGGTGACCGCCGGCGTCGAGCGACATGCCGATCATGCGCTGATCGTTGAGGCGGTGGCGCAGTGCCTCCCAGTCGCTCTCGCTCAGGTCGTTGACGTGCTTCGCTCCCTGCTCGGCGAGGGCCGGCGACTCGACCTTGGCGGCGAGGATCGACCAGAACGCCACGAGGTTGGCGTCGATGCCCGAGTGGGGCTGGACGTAGGCGTGCTCGGCGCCGAAGAGGGCCTTGGCGTGGTCGTTGGCCAGGGTCTCGGCCCGATCGATCCACTCGCACCCGGCGTAGAAGCGGTGGCCGGGCACGCCCTCGGCGTACTTGTCGGACATCCAGGTACCCATGGTGAGCAGCGTCGCCGGGGAGGCGTAGTTCTCGCTGGCGATGAGCTTGAGCTGGGTGCGCTGATTGCCGAGCTCACCTCGGATGAACCCGGCGACGTCGGGCTCGACGGCACCGATGACGTCGAGCGCCGACCGGTAGGCGGCGCTCTCGGGGGTGGTCGGGTCGCTCATGGGTTCCTCCTCGTCGTGGGTGGTGCCCAGGCGCGCGGCCTGGCGCCAGTCACGATCCGGACTCCATGGTACGACTCGTGGCCCGGGGGGCCCACGCACGTCCGACCACGCCGCGCAGCATCTGGTCCAAGGGCAGCGACCGCGTGTACAGGTAGCCCTGCCCGAGCTTCACGCCCAGGTCCTCCAGGAGCCGGCTCACCGGTTGCTGCTCGATGCCCTCCGCGACGACCGACAGGCCCAGCTCGGACGCGAGGCCGACCACGGAGCGGATGACGGCGAGGCGCCGGGTGTCGTCGAGCACCCCGTGGATGAAGTCGGGGTCGAGCTTGATCGCCGTCGCCGGCAGCGAGTGCAGGTAGGACAGTGACGAGTAGCCCGTGCCGAAGTCGTCGATGGCGACGCCGACACCGAGCTCGCGCACCCGGGCCAGCTCGTGCGCCGCGCCGGCGAGCTCGGTGGCCAACTCGGTCTCCGTCAGCTCGATGACCAAGCAGTTGGGCGCGACGCCGTGGCGGCGCGAGGCGAGCACCACGTCGTCGGCCAAGGTGCCCGAGAGGACGTGGCCGATGCTGACGTTGACGCCGACCTGCAGGTCCGGGTGGGCCTCCGGCCGGGCCTCGGCGGCGAAGGCCGCGGCGCGGTCGAGGGCGTGCCGACCGAGGTCCGAGACGATGCCCAGGTCTTCGGCGAGCGGGATGAACTCGCCGGGTCCGATCGCGCCGCGGGTGGGGTGGTTCCATCGGGCGAGGAGCTCGACGCCCAGCACCTCGCCGGTCCGGAGCTCGATGAGCGGTTCACCCTCGAAGCCGATCTGGCCGTTGGTGAGCGCCCCCATCAGGTCGTTGCGGAGCTGCATGCGTTCCTCGAGATCGGCCCGCATCGCCACGTCGAACACGACCACCTGAGCCCGACCCCGCTCCTTGGCCTCGTACATCGCGGTGTCGGCCTGAGCGAGGAGCGCGACACCGCTGTGCGAGCCGTCGTCGACGGCCAGACCGACCGAGCACGACAGGTGCACGTCTCGGCCGGCGAGCATGTGGGGTCGCTCGATGGCGTCGATGACGCGTCGCGAGGCCGTGCGGGCCTCGTCGGCGTCGGCGTCGGCCAGGAGCAGCACGAACTCGTCACCGCCGAGGCGGGCCACCACGTCGACCTCGCGGGCGACGTTGCGCAGTCGCGCGCCGACCGAGCGGAGGAGCTGGTCGCCCGCGGCGTGGCCGAGCGAGTCGTTGATCGCCTTGAAGCCGTCGAGGTCGACGAAGAGCAGGGCACCGGTGCGCCGGGCACCGCGGAGCGAGCTGAGGCGCCGGAGGAGTCCGGCTCGGTTGGGGAGGCCGGTGAGGGCGTCGTGGGTCGCCTCGTGGTCGAGGCGGCGTTCGAGCATCTTCAGATCCGAGATGTCGGTCGCCGTGACGGTGTAGCCGGTGCCGGGGATCTCACCGATCGCGACGATGACCGTGCGCTGCGGACCGTCGGCGCGTCGCAGCACGGCCTCCCTCGATCCGGTCGCCTCACCGATGCGGAGCTCGGGCAGGATGGTCGAGAGAGAACGACCGACGACGTCGCCTCCCACCAGCGCCATGGCGGCGGGATTGGCGGTGACGACGGTGCCGCGGGTGTCGAGCATCCAGATCGCCTCGCCGGCGGTCTGCACGACGGCTCGCGCGCTCGCCTCGCTCTCGCGGACCCGCTCCGCGAGCCGGACGGCCTCGAGGCGGTGCTCGATCGACTCACGGATCACCCGGTGAGCACCCTCGTTGATCGAGAGGGCGACGAGGAGGTAGACGACGCCGCTCGCCGCGAGCAACTGCTCGCCCTGCGACAACAGGATCGCACTGGCCATGAGCCACATCGGCACGAGCAACGCGCGCGCCGCGGAGGGGAGCGGGGCGAGGGTGACGATCGCCCCGGAGCTGATCGCTATCAGGGCCGCGACGATCGATCCGGGTCGTGCCGCCGCGGTCGAGGCGTCCTCGAGGAGCGCCGGGCTGATTCCGAGGAGGACGCCGATGACCGGCTGCAGCGCCGTGTTGGCGCCGATCCATGCCGCCGTCGAGCGCTGTTCCTGCCAGGTCCCGACCGTCAGCATCAGCCAGGCCTGGACCGTCCCCGCCAGCATCGTCGCCACCATCCACGCCAGGAGCGGCAGTGGTTCGCTGGAGCTCCAGGCGAGCCCGGTGATCATCGGAGCGATGATCACCGCACCCCCGATGCTCGGGACGTAGAGGCGGCTCGCCACGGTGATCAGCTGGTGGTCGACGACGTCGCGCAGCGGGCGCTCGGCGTCGGTCTGTTCCGCGCCGAGGTGCTCCGCTCCTGCCGGCGGGGAG
>JBCCTY010000013.1:0-32250 GCA_039197885.1 Actinomycetota bacterium
CATGTGGTCGGCGAAGGAGGTGGCGTCGAGTCGATCGATCGACACCCGATCGCCGGCGGCCAGTGAGAATCGGTACTCGTCGACGTAGCCGGGTCGTTCGAGGATGCCCATGCCGGTCTGGGGTGCGTCGACGCCGATCTGAATGGGCAGGGTGATGTCGAAGACCTGGGCGTCGGCCCGGCTGAGCACGAGCTGGTAGTCGAAGCTCCGCGGGTTGGAATCGACCCCGGTGCTACCCGGCTCGTTGCCGAAGTCATAGATCTGGAGGCGGTAGGTGCCGGTCTCGGTGGCCTCGAACGTCGCGTCACGGAGATCGATCTCGCGGAAGACCACCACGCCCGACGGGGCGACGAGGCGCATGTGGTCGGCGAAGGAGGTGCCGTCGAGTCGATCGATCGACACTCGATCTCCCTCGCTCAGCGAGAGGCGGAGCTCGTCGACCTCGCCGAGCTCGATCGTGCCGTCGATGCGCTCGGGGAGCGAGACGTCCTGGACGCCGGCGGCCTCGATGCCGGTGTCCGCAGCCGCCGCCGTCGACAGCTCGGACCCCGCAGCGCTGACACCGCCACCGAGTGGCGCGACCGCGATGATCGGCGACGGGATGTTCTGACCTCCGAGCGAGCCGAGGAAGGGGTCGTCGGAGAAGTTGAAGATGCCGCCGTCGTTGGCGACCATCAGGTAGCCGCCTCCGAACGCGACCATGCCGACGACCGGGCCGTTCAGGGGAGTGGACCCCATCGACCCCCGGAAGCCCGCCTCGAAGGCGAAGACGCCGCCGTCGCCGGCGACGAGCCAGTAGCCCACGCCGTCGGGGTCGGGCACGAGGCCGTTGACGGGCGAGTTCAGCGGCTGGCCGCCCATCGACCCGCGGAACTCGGCCGCGCCGAAGGCGAAGACCCCTCCGTCGGTCGCCACCATGTAGTAGCCCGAGCCGTCGGGCAGCGCGACGGAGTCGACCACCGGTCCGTTGAGCACCGGGGCGAGACCGAGGTCGACGAGGTCACCGAAGAACGTCGCGTCGCCGAAGGCCTGGACGCGGCCGCGGTCGCTGAAGATCCAGTACCCCTGCCCCGTCGGCGTCGCCGACATCGTCGCGATGCGCTCACCGGCGAGGAATCCCGCGGTCGAGGCGTCGCCGAAGTCGCCGGCGTCACCGAAGGCACGGACGGCGCCCGACGACAACAGGATCCAGTACCCGCCGCCCGTCGGGGTCGAGACCATCTTGACGGCCTCGCCGGGGAACACGTCGCCGAGGTCGGGCGCTGCGCCGAACGGGTAGACCCGCCCGTCGGCATCGATCATCCAGTAGCCGGCGCCGGTCGGGTCAACCGGATCAGAGGGTGCGCCCGGTGGCGTCGGAGTGCTGGGATCGCTGTCGACGACCTGCGACTCGCAGGCCCGCACGGTGGCGTTGGTCTGCGCACCTGCCTGTCCACTGCTCGTCGCGATCGCGCTGACCACCAGCGCTGCCGCGAACGCCCGCCCGAGAGCCCGCATCGAGATCACCCCGCCTGTCCCGTCTGTGCGGCCGGACGCTACACACATCGACGCGCAGAGCGCTCATCTGATCTCTACCTGTCGGTACCAGCGTCCGGCGCCGCTCGCCGAGCTTGACCCGGAGGCGGCGGACACCGACGTCGACGGTCCGGGCGCCGCCGTCGGAGTCGTAGCTCCACGCCCGGTTGAGCAGGATCTCGCGGGTGACGACCTTGCCGGGATGGGCGGCGAAGAACTTCGGCGCCGGTGCTTCAGTCGATCGTCGAACTCACGAGGCTGGAACGGCCCGAGGCAGAAGTCGTCGTACAGCTCGTTGCCCATCTCGAGCTCACCTGGCGATGGACCGCCTGGCCTGAGTCGGTCGACTCGACGACCGGTGGTGGCAGTTGCAGCGGTGCCCTACCGTTCGTCGTCGGGGGAGGGGACCATGCGGATCAGGACCAGGTGGTCGATCGCTGTCGTGGCGGCGGCGGTGCCGTGGCTCGTGGCGTGCGGCGGTGACGCCAACGACGACGTCGCTCCCGAGACCACCGCCGGGGCCGAGGTCCTCCCAGCCGAGGACGACGGCACGGTGGACGATCCGCAGCCTCCGGCTGGTGGGCCGACCGACGCGATCCTGCTGGCCACGGTCGGGATCACGCCTGGCGATCTCGGGATCAGCGACGACCAGGTCGCGTGCATGGACGACGAGATCGCCGCTGCCCTGCCCGACGGCCTGCCCGACGACCTCCCGTCGTCCGAGGAGGCGGCCGATGCGCTCGACGCCGCCGCGACGGCGTGCGGGGTGAGCTTGCGCTGACGCCGATCGCCGCGTCCGATCAGCGATCGAAGCCGGTGTCGTGCGACCCGAAGTGGGCGTCGAGGCCCATCTGTGCGACGGCCTGCTTCGTCTGCTCCGGGACCTCGCCGAGGAAGAGGAAACGGCCGGGATCGGCGATGGCGAGCAGCTGGGGGAAGTGGGCGGCGGCCGTGGTGCCGAGGTGGAAGCCGACGGCGTCCGCGTCGCGGAAGTCGTCGCGGACGTAGAGCTTGTCCTCGTCGGGTGAGACGTGGACGTGCACCGCCTCGGCGCCGGGCTCGTCACGCTCCATCGCCTCGGTCACCGACCGGTAGATGGCGGTCAACTCGTCGAGCTTGCCGGCGTGGGCGGTCCACTCGTAGACGACGGTGACCTGGTCGTTGCTCATCTGATTCCTCCGTGGTGCGATGGCCGCAGCCATAAGTAACCGCTCAGTTACTTGTTGATAGGTAACCAAACAGTTACCATGGTGTCAAGCGATTCCTGGAGGAGATGTGGCCGGCGTCAAGCGCTACGACCGGATCGAGCTGCTCGACCGGGCGATCGAGCTGTTCCGCCGACAGGGCTTCCACGGCACCAGCACCGCCGAGCTGGTCGCCGAGCTGGGAGTGAACCGCAAGAGCATGTACGCCGAGTTCGGTTCCAAGGAGGGGCTCTTCGAGGCGGCACTGGAGCGCTACGGCGCCCATCACCTCACGAACGTCCTCGGTCCGATCGAGGCGCCCGACGCCGGGCTCGACGCGATCCGGCTCGCGTTCGACGGCTACGCGACGGCGAGCGACGGTTGGGCGCAGGGTCGGGGCTGTCTGCTGTGCAACACCGCGGTCGAGCGGGGCGCGTTGGGACCGGGTCCTCGGCGTCACGTGGCCGCCTACCTCGAGCGTCTCACCAGGGCGTTCCGCCACGCGCTGACGAACGCCGCCGCAGACGGCGAGCTGTCCGACGACGTCGACCTCGACGAGCTGGCCGCGTTCTTCATGACGGCGCTCATCGGGGTGGCGGCGTGCATCAGGGCCGAGGCGCCTCCGGCTCAGGTCAGGGCGGCGTGCACCGTCGCGACCGGGGTCCTCGACGGGCTCGTCGCCTCACCGATCTCCGCTCGCGCCCCGTCGTGATCGGTTCGCTGCTCGGCTGACGCCCCCGTCAGGACGACCGGCGGGTGAGTCGTGACGCCCCCGTCAGGACGACCGGCGGGTGAGTCGTGGCGCCCCCGTCAGGACGACCGGCGGGTGAGTCGTGGCGCCCCCGTCAGGACGACCGGCGGGTGAGTCGTGGCGCCCCCGTCAGGACGACCGGCGGGTGAGTCGTGGCGCCCCCGTCAGGACGACCAACGAGACTGCCCGAAGCGGTAGCCGACCGAGCGCACGGTCTGGATGAGGTTGGCGTGCTGCTCGCCGAGCTTGGCCCGGAGGCGGCGGACGTGGACGTCGACGGTCCGGGCGCCGCCGTAGTAGTCGTAGCCCCACACCCGGTTGAGGAGGATCTCGCGGGTGAAGACCTTGCCGGGGTGAGCGGCAAAGAACTTCAGCAGCTCGTACTCCATGTAGGTGAGATCGAGGCTGCGTCCGTCGACCGCCGCCTGGTAGGTCTCGAGGTTGAGGATCAGCTCGCCGTACTCGATGAGCTCCGGCTTGGCGCCGGTGCCCGTGCGCCAGAGCTGGTGCTTGAGCCGGGCCTCGAACTCGCGGGGCTGGAACGGCCCGAGGCAGAAGTCGTCGTAGAGCTCGTCGCGCATCTCGAGCTCGTCGAGCTGGCTGCCCCGGATGAGCAGCATCAGCGGGGCGACGGGCACGTCGCGTTTGCGCAGGGTCCGGCACACGGCGAAGGCACCGTCGGCGTGCTCCTCGCCGACGACGACGGCACCACCCCACCCGTCGTCGGGCTCGAGCCGTTCGGCCGCCTCCTCGTCGGCGACCGCGATCCAGTCGTAGCCCGCGAGGTCGAGCGCGCGGGCGAGGTCGGCCGGAGGTGGATCGGGGAAGACGGCGAAGGTGGTCACGATGCGCTCAGACGGCCGGCAGGTACCGGTCGATCTCGAAGGGTGTCACCTGCTGGCGGAACTCGGCCCACTCGGCCCGCTTGTTGATCAGGAACCACTCGAAGATGTGCTCGCCGAGGGTCTCGCGCACGAGGTCGCTGCCCTCCATCACGTCGAGCGCCTCGGCGAGCGTCTCGGGCAGTCGCTGGATGCGCCGGGCGGCGAGGTCGCTCGGCGAGAGTTGGAAGAGGTCGGTCTCGGCCTCGGCGTCGAGCTCGTAGCCGCCCTCGATGCCCTTCAGGCCGGCGGCCAGGATCACCGAGTAGCAGAGGTAGGGGTTGGCCGCGGGGTCGGGCGCCCGGTACTCGACCCGAGCCGAGTCGGGCTTGTGCGGCTTGAGCGTCGGGACCCGCACCAGGGCCGATCGATTGTTGCGGGCCCAGGAGATGGCGGTGGGCGCCTCGTAGCCCCGGATCAGGCGGCGATAGCTGTTGATCAGCTGGTTCGTGACCGCCGTGATCTCGCGGGCGTGGTGGAGCAGGCCGGCGACGAACTGCTCGGCGACGACCGACATCCCGGTCTCGCGATCGGGGTCGTGGAACGCGTTCGATCCGTCGTGGAACAGCGACAGGTGGGTGTGCATGCCCGACCCCTGGACGCCGGCGACCGGCTTCGGCATGAAGGTCGCGTAGACGCCGGCCTCCATGGCGATCTCGCGCACGACGAGACGGAACGTCATGACGTTGTCGGCCATGGTGAGCGCGTCGGTGTAGCGGAGGTCGATCTCGTGCTGTGACGGGGCGTCCTCGTGGAAGGAGTACTCGACGGGCACCCCCATGGCCTCCAGGACGCTGATGGTCTTGCGTCGGATGTCGGAGGCCACATCGGCGGTGGTGAGGTCGAAGTAGCCGGCGGTGTCGAGCGGGCGGATGGGTTGTCCCGGATCACCGGACGCCAGCAGGAAGTACTCCATCTCCGGGGCGACGAAGAACGAGTACCCGAGCTCACCGGCCCGGTCGAGGTTGCGGCGCAGGACGTTGCGGGCGTCGCCGGCGAACGCATCGCTGTTGGGGCGACGGATGTCGCAGAACATCCTCGCGGTCGGCTCGGAGGTGACCCACGGGAGCATCTCGAAGCTCGCCGGGTCGGGCACGGCGAGGACATCGCTCTCCTGGATGCGACTGAAGCCGTCGATGGCCGAGCCGTCGAAGGTCATGCCCTCGTCGAAGGCCGTCTCGAGCTCGGCGGGTGAGATCGCGAAGCTCTTGAGCTGGCCGAGCACGTCGGTGAACCAGAGGCGGATGAGGCGAACGCCGCGCTCCTCCACCGTGCGCAGCACGTACTCGATCTGGCGGTCCATGCGCGACAGGTTGGCACAGACGGTGGTCAGGTCCACCAGGCCGCGTCGTGGGGTGGTGTCTCGTTCACACAGCGGTAATAGAGGAGAAATGGGAGGGACACGCATGGCTGGGACCGTGCCTGTCCGTCGCCGAGGCGACACCCGCGTCCGGACACCGACCCGGCCGCGCCACCCCCCAATCCCCACACGTTCGAGAGGAAGAGACGCATGGTCTTCCGTGCCGAGTACATCTGGTTGGACGGCGGCGAGCCGACGCAGCACCTGCGCTCCAAGACCAAGATCATGTCCGACGGCGCCGAGCCGCCCATCTGGGGCTTCGACGGCTCGAGCACGAACCAGGCACCCGGCGACCAGTCCGACTGCGTCCTCAAGCCCGTCTTCGTGACCCCGGATCCCATCCGCGGCGGCGACGACATCCTCGTCCTGTGCGAGGTCCTCAACATCGACATGACCCCCCACGCCTCGAACCGTCGCGCCGAGTGCGCCGAGGTCGCCGAGAAGTACGCCAGCTTCGAGCCGTGGTTCGGCATCGAGCAGGAGTACACCTTCCTGAAGGACGGTCACCCCCTCGGCTGGCCCCAGGGCGGCTACCCCGGCCCGCAGGGCCCGTACTACTGTGGCGTCGGCGCCGACGAGATCTGGGGTCGTGACGTGGTCGAGGCCCACACCTCGGCGTGCATGGCCGCTGGACTCGAGATCTCGGGCACCAACGCCGAGGTGATGATGGGACAGTGGGAGTTCCAGATCGGCCCGGCCGGCACCCTCGAGGCCGCCGACCAGATCTGGATGGCCCGCTACCTGCTCTACCGCGTCGCCGAGGACTTCGACGTCGCCGCCACGCTCGATCCCAAGCCCATCAAGGGCGACTGGAACGGCGCCGGCGCCCACACGAACTTCTCCACCAACCAGATGCGCGAGAACTACGACGCCTGCATCGCCGCCGCCGAGGCGCTCGGCAAGAAGGCCGAGCTGCACATCACCAACTACGGCTCCGGCGTCGAGGACCGCCTCACCGGTGCCCACGAGACCGCCCCGTGGACCGAGTACAGCTACGGCGTCTCCAACCGCGGTGCGTCGGTCCGCATCCCGTGGCAGGTCGAGCGCGACCAGAAGGGCTACATCGAGGATCGTCGCCCGAACGCCAACATGAACCCGTACGTCGTCACCAAGCTCATCACCGACACGGTGTGCGGCGCAGCCAGCGGCGAGGGCTGATCGAGGCCTGATCGGCCCGACGTGAGCGTCGACGAGCCCCCGGTCCCCGTGGCCGGGGGCTCGTTCGCGCTCCGGGGGCGAACCGGCTCGGGGCGTGTCCCGACGGACCCCTACGCTGGGACCATGCGGAGGCTCCGGGTCGCGGCAGCACAGATCAACCCTCGGGTGGGTGACCTCGACGGCAACGCCGAGCGGATCGTGCGCGCCTACCGCGAGGCGGTCGACGCCGGCGCCGACCTGGTGGCCTTCCCCGAGCTGGCGATCACCGGCTACCCACCCGAGGACCTCCTCCTCAAGCCGGGGTTCGTCGACGCCGCCCACCGGGCGGTCGGCGAAGTGGCCGAGCGCACCGGTGATGCCGTCGCGGTGATCGGCTTCCCGGAGGGCGGTGCTGCGCTCCACAACGCTGCGGCGATCTGCAGCGGCGGCCTGATGCGGAGCGTCTACCGCAAGCGCCTGCTCCCCAACTACGCGGTGTTCGACGAGGCCCGCTACTTCGTGCCCGGCACCGAGTCGGGTCCGCTCCTCGACGTCGCCGGCGTGCGCGTGGGCGTCTCGATCTGCGAGGACGTCTGGAGCTCGCACGGCCCGCTCATCGATCAGGCCGTCGGCGGGGCCGAGGTGGCGATCAACATCAACGGCTCGCCCTACCAGCAGGGCAAGTGGGACGTGCGCGAGCGGATGCTCTCCACCCGGGCGGCCGACGCCGGCATCCCGCTCGTCTACTGCAACTGCGTCGGCGGCCAGGACGAGCTGGTCTTCGACGGCCACTCCACTGCGTTCGATGCCGAGGGACGGCTCCTCGCCCGGGCGGCGATGTTCGACGAGGAGCTCCTCGTCGTCGACCTCGAGATCCGCGGCGCCTACCGCCAGCGCATCCTCGATCCCCGCGGCCGCCCCGACGGCGATCCGCTCCCGGTCGTGCACCTGACGCCGGCGCCGTCGATCGACGCCCACGCCCGCCCCGCCGTGGCGACCCGCATCACCGAGCCACCCGACGAGCTGGCCGAGGTCTACGACGCGCTGGTGGTCGGCACCCGCGACTACGTGCGCAAGAACGGCTTCAGCGAGGTCGTCATCGGCATGTCGGGCGGGATCGACTCGTCGTTGACCGCCGTCGTGGCGGTCGACGCCCTCGGCCCCGAGCACGTCCACGGCGTCGGCATGCCGTCGCGCTACTCCAGCGAGGGATCGGTCAGCGACGCCGAGAAGCTGGCCGGCAACCTCGGGATCGACTTCCGCACCATCGCCATCGAGCCCGCCCACGCCGCGCTGCTCGAGATGCTGGCGCCGAGCTTCGGAGGGCTCCCGCCCGACGTGACCGAGGAGAACCTGCAGTCGCGGATCCGCGGCGTCACGTGGATGGCGCTGTCGAACAAGTTCGGCTGGCTCGTGCTCACGTGTGGCAACAAGTCCGAGGCGGCGGTCGGCTACGCCACGCTCTACGGCGACACCGCCGGCGGCTACGCCGTGATCAAGGACGTCTACAAGACCCTCGTCTACGACCTCTGCCGATGGCGCAACGTCCGCGAAGGGTCCGAGCTCGTGCCCGAGTCGGTGATCACGAAGCCACCGTCGGCCGAGCTGCGCCCCGACCAGCGCGACGACCAGAGCCTGCCGCCCTACGACATCCTCGACCCGATCCTGCACGCCTACATCGACGAGGACATGACCGTCGACGAGATCGTGCTGCTCGGCTTCGAGGCCGACGTCGTCGCCCGGATCGCCCGCCTCGTCGACCTGGCCGAGTACAAGCGTCGCCAGTCGCCACCTGGGCCCCGCATCACCGGCAAGGCCTTCGGGCGCGATCGGCGGCTCCCCATCACCAACGGCTTCCGGTAGCCGCCGGAGACGCCGTCGCGCGATCGGCAACACTGCTCGGCCATGGCCGATGCGATCGACGCCCGCCCGTCGATCGCCGGCGCGACCGTCGGGGCCTGGGCGGCCGGAGCACTGGTGGTCGGGTCGGTCGTCGCCGTCGACCCCGGCGGGTTCGCCCCGTTCGGTCCGCTGCGCTGGACCGTCGTGGTGCTCGGAGGTCTGCTCCTCGTCCTCTCGACGCTGCGCGGACGCATCCTCGTCGATCGGGTCACCGCGATGGCCTGGGTCGTCCTCCTGGGATGGCTCGGGCTGGCCGCCGTCCGAGGTATCGATCCGGTCCACGTGTGGTGGGGTACCCCAGAGCGCCGGCTCGGGTGGCTGAGCTGGCTGCTCCTCGCGCTGGTGTTCCTGGCCGGGCAGCAGCTCCGGTCTGCGGCCGACCTCCGCCTGCTCAGCCGGTCGGCGGTCATGGCCACCGGTGCGCTCGGCGCCTGGTCGGCCTTCGAGCTCGTCGGCCTCGCGCCGGTCGACGTCGCCTTTGCCGACGACCGCGTGGGTGGGCCGTACGGGCAGCCGGCGTACCTCGGTGCGGCGGCCGTGCTCCTGGTGCCGACGGCGATGGGGGTCGCGTTCGATCGCGGTGAGCGTCGGGCGTGGCGGTGGGCGGCGACGGCGTCGGCCGTGTCGGGCGGCCTCGCCGTGCTCGCGTCGCAGACCCGCGCCGCCTGGGTGGCCGCAGTCGTCGTCGGCGTCGCGGTGGTGGCGGTGCGCCGCCCGACGATCGGCCGCGGTGTGGTCGTCGCCGTGGGGGTCGTCGTCCTCGCGGTGATGGTCGTCGGCCCCCTGCGCGAGCGGTCGATGTCGCTCGCCGACGTCGGTGCGGCGGGCCGCCTCGACGAGTGGCGCATCGCCGTCGCGACGATCGTCGACGACCCGTGGACGGGAGCGGGGCCGGAGGGCTACCGGATCGCCGTCACCACCCACGTCGACGAGGCCTACGAGCGGGAGCACGGACGGGACGTGCTGCCCGATCGTGCCCACTCGTCGTTCCTCGACGTCGCGGCGGTCGGAGGGCTCCCGGCGGCGGTGGCGTTCGCGACGCTCGTCGGTCTGGTCGTCGTCGCCGCCGTCCGACGGATGTCGTGCGCTGGTGGCGTCGGAGCCGGGCTCGCCGCGGGTGCGTTCGCCCACGTCGTGCAGGGGCTGTTCCTGTTCCCGCTGCTCGAGGTGGATCCGCTCTTCTGGATGGTGGCCGGGGTGCTCGTGGCGGGGGGAGCGAGTGACCGGTGGGAGTTCGAGACGCGCTCGTGGGCGATGGGGCCGGTGGCGGCGGCGCTGGTGGTGGTCGGGTTCCTGGGTGTCCGCGATGTCACCGCGGACCGCGACCTGGCCGCAGCCGTCGACGCGCTCGATGCCGGCGATCAGCGGGCAGCGCTGGAGGCCGCTGACCGGGCGACGGACCGACGACCCGACTCGATCCGCGCGTGGTTCGTCGCCTCCCGGGTGGCCTCGCGCGGCGACACGATCCTCGACGTCGACGCCGCGCTCGACCGGATCGGCGCTGGTCTCGAACGTTCGCCGCTCGATCCGGCCCTGCGGGCCGAGGAGGTCCGGTTGTTGCTCGATCGCGCCGCCCGGTCCGGGTCCGACACCGATCTCGAGGCCGCGACCGTCGCCGCGGAGGCGCTCGTCACCGACGACCCGAACCACGCCGAGCACCATCTCCGCCTGGGGGTGATCCTCGCGCTGGCCGACCGCCTCGACGAGGCCGAGGTGGCGTTGCGCCGCGCAGCCGATCTCGCCCCCGACGCCTCGGCACCGCTCGTCGATCTCGCGCGGGTGGCCGTGCGGCGCGGTGACCTCGCCACCGCCCGCGCCCTGCTCGACGACGCCGAGCGAGTCGACGCGGAGTGAACCGATCGCGATGCTCCGGCGTCTACCCGTCGTGGAGCCTGCGATGACGAGGCAACCGGTCGGTGAGGAGGTGATGACCCCGCTGCGGGTCGTCCCCGACTTCACCGACTTCTACCGGACCTCCTACGAGCCGGTGGCGAAGGCGCTCGCCTACGCGCTGGGCGACGTGGAGCTCGGCGCCGAGGCCGCCGACGAGGCGATGGCGCGGGCCTTCGCCCGGTGGTCGAAGGTGGTCGACTACGACAACCCGGCCGGCTGGGTCTACCGGGTCGGGCTCAACTGGGCCCGATCGGTCCACCGCCGCCTCGCCCGGCGGATGCCCTTCGTCGAGCGGGAGGTCGTCGAGCCGCCGTGCGCGGACCCCGAGGTGGCTGCCGCGCTCGGCCGCCTCGATGCCAAGCACCGCGACGTCGTCGTCTGCCGGCTGCTGCTCGACTGGTCGGTCGGCGAGACCGCCTCCGCCCTCGAGCTCGCCCCCGGCACCGTCAAGAGCCGTCTCCACCATGCCCTGCGTCGCCTGGCTGTCGACCTGTCCCACCTGGATGCGTCGTGAGTCGGCGCCGTGGCCGTCATGCCCTGCGTCGCCTGGCCGTCGACCTCTCCGACCTGAGGTGATCCCCATGCCCTCCGAAGACGAACTCCGCGAGCTCCTCCACCGGGGTGCCGAGACCATCCATCTGGAGGGGCGAGGCCCGACTGCCGCTCGCGCCCGTGCCGCGCAACGTCGGCGACGGCACGTCGGCTCGGTGTCGCTCGTCGCCGGGCTGCTGGTCGGAGCGGGTGTCGTCGGCTGGACCAGCTGGCGGGACGACCCCTCGACCGAGATCCAGATCCGCCAGGCCGACGACATCGGCGACGCCGTCGAGGACCTCGGCACGACGGAGTTCGAGTGGACCCCGGCGACCGACGTGCTCACGTTCCTCCGAGACAGCGGCGTCGCGTCGGACGGCTCGTTCTTCGCGCTGTCCACCGCGCCGGGGGTCCGGTGGGAGGACCTCCCGGTCGACACGTTCTCGGCACCGGAGGCGGTCTATCGATCCGACGACCTCCTGACGTGGGAATCGGTGGAGATCGACGGGAGTTGGTTGGCTGATCTCGATGCGACGGCCGGACTGCTCCACGCCGTCGGGACCACCCCGGCGACCGAGGGTGAGGAGGGCCAGCCGCGTGTCTCCACCTCCGCCGATGGCGGCGAGACCTGGGAGCACACGCCGCTCCCGGTCTCGCTGTCCGTCGGACCCGACCAGCCGCTGTACACCTCGGGCCGCACCCGGATCGCGGCCTCGGGCGACACCGTCGTCGCCATGTCGGCGATGCGGCTGTTCCCCGATCTCGACGTCCTCGATCCGACCGCGTCCTCGTGGGAGGAGACCCCCGACGGCCTCCAGCTCCTCGAGTGGGTCCTCGACCCCGACTGTGCCGAACTCGTCGACACGGTGCCGCCCACGACGGTGCCGCCGACGACCGTCCCGCTCACGACCGCACCGGCGACGACGAGCACGACCGGTCCGGGTCTCGCCGAGGAGCCTGTCACGACCGAGGCACCCCCGGGGTACGAGTGTGAGGAAGCCGTGCCCGGTCGATTCGTGCCGTGGTCCGATCTCGGCGTGAGCGGGGCCGGCGACCTGGCGGCGACCGACCTCTTCGTCTCGACGGACGCCGGCGACAACTGGGAGCGCGCCGACAGCGCCGCACTGAGCGAGATCGCGATCGAGCGGATCGACCGCACAGCGAACGGCTTCGTCGCATGGGGTCCGCACCGGGAAGGGGCCGGGGTCGGCCTGTTCCGTTCGCCCGACGGCATCACGTGGACCGAGATCGCTCCTCCTGCTCCAGCGGCCGGCTGGTTCCGCACCGTTGGCGTCGTCAGCGACCGCGTGGTGGTCATCATGGAGGAGACAGACGGGTCGGCCAGCGTGCACGTGGGGGCGGTCGACGGGTCCGGGTGGACATCGCAGTCGTTCGTCGACGACGACGGGGCGCCGGTCTGGATCAGCGCCGCCGGCGTCGGCCCGCTCGGGATCGCGGTGACCGCCGCGCCGCAGCAGCCGGACCCCGGGGGTCCGGGATCTACCGGGCTGTGGTTCTCCGCCGACGGGACGGCGTGGTCGACCGTCGACCTGCCGCCGTCCGTCGCAGCGACCCGCTTCGGCACGATCAACTGGATCACCGTGGGCACCGATCGGATCGGTCTCTCCGCCGTCGTCGCCGGCGAGGACGGCCCCGAACCGGTCACCGAGGGGTGGGTCGCGACGCCGATCCGGTGACCCCGGTTGCCACCCGCTCGGCGACGTCCTGACCACGGTGCGGATCGGAGCGTACGTATGTGACCGATCGGCCGATACGCTGTGCAGACCGGCGAAGTGGTGGTCGCCGCTCAGTGCTGGACTCACGCCTGAGGAGCAAGGTGGCGAAAGATCGCGTCGAGCGGGACGAGGAAGACCTCGTCCGCCTGTATCTCACCGACATCGGGCAGTATCCCCTGCTCACGAAGGACGACGAGGTCAGGCTCGCGCAGCAGATCGAGGCGGGCAACGAGGCCCGTGGCTCGCTCGAGGGTGGAGCCGACGAGAACGGCAAGGCCTTCACGGCGGCCCGCAAGCGCGAGCTGCGTCGCCTGGCCCGACAGGGTGAGGAGGCCGAGCGGACGTTCGTGCAGTCCAACCTGCGCCTCGTCGTGTCGATCGCCAAGAAGTACCAGGCCTCGGGCCTGCCGCTCCTCGACCTGATCCAGGAGGGCAACCTCGGCCTGATGCACGCGGTCGAGAAGTTCGACTGGCGCAAGGGCTTCAAGTTCTCGACCTACGCCACCTGGTGGATCCGTCAGGCCATCACCCGCGGCATCGCCAACACCGGTCGGACGATCCGCCTCCCGGTGCACGCCGGTGACACCCTCGCCCGTCTCCAGAAGGCCCGCTCGCGGTTGGAGCTCAAGCTGGGTCGTCCGGCCACCCTCGCCGAGCTCTCGGCCGAGGTCGAGATGCCGGAGGACAAGGTCACCGAGGCGCTCCGCTTCGCTGCCGAGCCGCTCTCGCTCTCCGAGCCGCTCCGCGAGGACGGTGACGCCGAGCTCGGCGACGTCGTCGAGGACCGCTCGGCCGAGTCGCCCTTCGAGGTGGCCGCCACGGCGTTGCTGCCCGAGGAGATCAACCGGCTGCTGTCGCCGCTCGACGAGCGCGAGCGCGAGATCCTCAAGCTTCGCTTCGGGCTCGATCGAGGTGAGCCCCGCACCCTCGAAGAGGTCGGGGAGCACTTCAACCTCACCCGCGAGCGCATCCGCCAGATCGAGGCCCGAGCGATGTCGAAGCTGCGGCACCCGAGCTCCGACACCGGCGCTCGCGACCTGCTGTCCGTCTGAACCCCTCGTCGGTCTGATCCTGCGGTCGTCCGACCGCCACTGCTCCCCGTTCGTCAGCGCGCCGCGCTGACGCGACGATGCCCCGACGCCGGAGCGCCGGGGCATCGAGCCGCATGGTGGTGGAGCGGTCAGTGTGAGCTGGTCATGCCGCAGGCGCAGCAGCCGCAGCTGTGGTCGTGGTCGCGGGGGTCGTCGCCGTCGCCGTCGCCGTCGACCGGGTCGCCGAAGACGGGTGCCTCCTCGTCCTGTTCGTCGATCGATCCGTAGAGCCGGGGCTCCGACAGCACGCCCACCAGGTGGCCGTGGTCGTGGTCGTGATGGCGGTGCTCGCCGACGTCGGTGCCGTCGAGACCCACCGCGATGTCGACGGTGTAGGTCGGCGGCGGCGACGGGGCGCCGGCAGCCGTGAAGCCCGAGTCGTTGCGGCAGGTGAGGTCCTGCGCGTGGTCGAGGGCCCAGCTGGTGCCCTCACCGAGCCCGCCGATGCCGATCGCCGCCGGATACATCAGCTCCGACGTGAAGTCGACGTGGCCCAGGTTCATGGCGTGGGCGAACTCGTGGGCGAGGACCTCCTCCAGCGAGTTCGGGTTGCCCCATCCCTCCTGGAAGCCGGTGAAGCCGGCGTCGATCTGCACGACGCCGGTGCGGATCCAGTACTCCCAGCCGTCGCCGGTCCAGGTGCCCGTGGCGGAGGGACCACCGAGGCCGATGGCCGAGCCGGCCAGACCCGGTTCCTGCGCCTCGGAGGACCAGCGGACGAGCATGCCGTAGTCGATCGACGACCGGAACTCGGCCGAGAGCATGGTCGTATCGCCCTGGTACACGAGGTCGTAGCCCGAGGCCTGCTCGATGACGGCGACCACCGCCTCGACCCGCTCACGGGCGTCGGCCGGTGCCAGCGTCAGGTCGGTCCAGTACGGGATGGGGGTGCAACCGTCCCACCGGATCGGGTTGCCGTCCGGGTTCTGCTGTGAGATGAGCCAGGCGTAGGAACCGGCCGGCGGCTCGGCCACGGGGGGCTCGGTCGTCGGCGGCTGGGTGGTGGGCGGACCGGAGAAGTCGGTCTCGGGGGTGACCTCGACGACCTCACCGTTCTCGAGGACCATCCGGAAGCCGGTGGCCTGGCCGTCGACGATGATCGGCACCGCACCGACGACCGGTGAACCGAGCTGGCCGGCAGCATCACCGACGGCGGTCGCGTCGCCGAACTCGTAGACGGCGCCGCTGGCGTCGAACATCCAGTAGCCCTCGCCGCCCGGGGTCAGCGCCATGCCGACGACGGGGGAGGACGGCGGGTTCGAGCCGAGGCTGCCATAGAAGGCGGCGTCACCGAAGGCGAAGAGTCCGCCGTCGTTCGCCACCATCCAATAGCCCTCGCCGGAAGCCGTCGCCGTCATCCCGACGATCGGGCGGTTCAGGGGCGTGCTGCCCATCGAGCCGTAGAAGGGGGCGTTGCCGAACGCGAAGATCCCGCCGTCGGAGGCGACGAACCAGTAGCCGTCGCCGTCGGGGTGGGCCGCCATGTCGACGACCGGCTGGTTGAGGACCTGGCCGCCCATCGAGCCGAGGAACGGCGCATCGAAGGCGAACACGCCACCGTCCTGGCCGATGAGCCAGTACCCGGATCCGTCTGCGTCGACCTCCATGCCGACGATCGGGCCGTTGAGGGTGAACTGGGTCATGTCACCCTCGAAGCGACCCTCGGGGGCCGAGACCTCGCCGGAGGCGGTGACGGTGAACAGGGCGCCCCCGTCATCGGCGACCGCGACGATGTCGTCGCCCCACACCGCCGCGTCGTCGGCGAGGGTCGGGGCGCTGATCTGGGCTCCCACGCCGGTCGCCGTCAACCCTGACGTTCCGAGGACCGCGGCGAGCGCCGCGGCCTTGAGCTTGTTTCCACCACGCATGGGGCGGGGTATCGGGCGGTCGCGGACCAGACCTTCAACAACTCCTCTGGGGCGATCGGTCCCGACGTCGAGCGGCTACCGTCTCGGGCGGAGGTGTCCGCAGACCTGGTGGCTGCCCCCGCCTTCAAAGCGGGTGGAAGGGGTGATCCCCCTTCGGCGGGTTCGATTCCCGTCCACCTCCGCCACACCACCGCTGGTTCGAGGGACGAGCGAGCTCTGCCGGCCCCGTGGCGACCCCGTGCGTCGAGGGATCCTCCGACCTGGCCGCAGCGGTGGGAACGGTTACGCTCGCGACACGCTCATGGTCGCGCCCTCCATCCCCCGACGGCTCACGATGCTCATCGTCGCTGCACTCGGCGTCGCGGCCTGCAGCTCCGGCTCCGATGACACCTCCGGCGGTGACGACGACGAGGAGTCCACCGAGACCACGACGATCGAGGTGGTCGCCGTCGATTCGGTGTCACCGGCCGAGGCCGTCGTCGCCCAGTTCCTGACCGCGGTCGCCGAGGACGACATCGCTTCGGCCTACAGCACCCTGTCCGCCCCGGCGAGGATCGAGCTGGGCTTCCGCGACGGGCTCGAGGCCAACTGGGAATCGGTCACCGCCGACTACGCCGAGCTGGCCGACGCCGAGCTCGAGGAGCGCAGCGTGCCCTCGCTGCCCTTCTACCTGCGGGCGGTGGTCGTGGGCGGCGAGGAGGTCCTCGTGGTCCGCCAGGAGGGCGGGCAGCTCCAGGTCGAGCCCCGATCGCCGCTCGACCCGTCGGCCGCTGCGCCGACCGTCGTCGCCGTGCCCGGCACCAGCCGCGAGATCCGCATCGACCCGGTCCAGGGAGCAGTCGTGCGCGACGGCTCGGGCCAGGGTGGATCGTCGAGTGGCGGGGAGATCGCCGCCGGGCTCGTCGGGCTGGAGCGAGGCGCTCGCGGTCCGGAGGTCAGCGAGTGGCAGGGCCTCCTCGCTCGATGGGCCGAGCTCGCCGGTCGCACGCCACCCACCGTCGATGGCGTCTTCGGGCGCGGCACCGAGGGCGCCACCCGAGACGCCGAGACCGCCCTGGGTCTGCCGGTCGACGGCGTGGTCGACCCCGAGCTGGTCGACGCCATCCTCGCCGAGCTCGGCTAGTCGCTCGACTCGCCGGCACTCGTGTCGAGCGCCGCTCCGGCGACCTCGTGGTCGGGGTCGTCCTGGTCGTCGGGCGAGGGGACCTCGGGGACCGGGTCACCGAAGCGCAGCGTGCGCACCGCCTGGAGCGCGATCACCGTCGTCGGCGTGGCGAGGATCAGCCCGACGAGGCCGAGCAGCACCCCACCCAGCGTCGTCACCAACAGGACTGCCAGGGGCGGGAGGTCGACGAAGCCGCTCACGAGTCGCGGCTCCAACAGGTTCTCGAGGAGGACCTGGGCGACGATCACGATGGCGAGCGCGATGAGGGCCAGGCCGAGGCCCCCCTCGGAGACGGCGAGCACGACGGCGAACGCGCCACCCACGAACGCGCCGAAGTACGGGATGTAGGCGCCCACGAAGTTGACGACGCCGATCGCGAGCGCGCCGGGCACCCCGATCACGGCCATGCCGATCGAGATCGAGATGCCGTTGAGCGCTGCCAGGGCGCTGCGCGACGCGTAGTAGCGGCGCATGGCGCCGGCCGCGTAGGCGAGGAGCTCGTCGACGTCGTCGCGGCCACGGTCCTGGGCGACCGTCGTCAGCCGCTCGCTGATCGATCGGCCGTCCTTGAGCAGGTAGAACAGCACGATCACGCCGAGGAAGGCTCCGGCGATCAGCCCGGCCACCGAGCTCGCCGCCGAGGCGACGCGTGGTCCGATCCCATCGAGCGCGAAGCCCCCCGATGACCCGGCGCCCTGATCGAAGCGGTCGACGAGGTCCTCGTCGATCGGGAGGTCGTCGACCCACTCCCGCACGTCATCGACCGTGGTGTCGATGTTGGCGCGCAGGTCGGGCCACTCGTCGGCGATGGTGGCGCCGATCAATGCGCCGACGGCGAACAGCGCCGCGAACAACCCGACGATCACTGCGAGGGCGCCGAGGCCGCGGGGGACGTTGCGACCGGCGAGCGCATCGACGATCGGATGCAACACCACGGCGAAGTAGGCGCCGAGGATCAGCGGCACGGTCACCGTCCTCGTCACCGAGACCGCCACGCCGACCAGTCCGATCACGATCAGGATCCCGAGCACCAGCCAGGCGCCGGTGCCCCACCGTCGCAGCCAGCGGGGGAGGAGGTCGTCGTCCACGGCGGGGATGTTACGACCGCTCCGGGAAGGGATTGATGCTCGGGGTTGCGCTTCGTGCTTTTTCGTGCTGTTCTGTGCTACATCGCCCCGTCGGGCCCTCGGCTCTGGAGCCGGACAGATGCTCATCGGGTGCTGGTCGCCGAAGGGCGGGTCGGGGACCTCCGTGGTCGCCGCCGCCCTCGCGTTGGGCGGATCACCGTCGTTGCTGATCGACGGCGCGGGCGAGCTCGACGCCGTCCTGGGCATCACGGCCGACGGCCCGGGGGTCCGCGGGTGGTTGTCGTCGGCTGCGATCCCGCCACCCGATGCCCTCGGTCGGCTCGAGGTCCCGGTCGCCGACGGCGTCGGTCTCGTGCCGAGCGGCCCGGCGATCGGCGCCCGGCCCGCACCCGGTCGGGCCTCGTTGCTCGCCGACTTGCTCCGCGGCGACGATCGCGTCGTCGTCGTCGACGTCGGCGCAGCCGACGACGAGGCCGCTGGCGAGCTGCTCCTCGCCGCCGACCTCCGGCTCTGCGTCCTGCGACCCTGCTACCTCGCCGCTCGTCGGCTCCAGGCATCGTCGACGCCCGTCGACGGGCTCGTCCTCGTCGACGAACCGGGCCGGTCGCTCCGAGCCGACGACCTGGCCGGCGCGGCCGGGGTACCGGTCGTCGGTCGGGTGCCCTGGGATCCGGCCATCGCTCGGGCGGTCGACGCCGGCGTGCTCGCCACCCGACAACCCAGGGTGCTGATGCGGGCGGCCCGACGGCTCCTCGAGCTCGACGGAGCCCGACGGTGAGCGATGCCGCGGTGCTCGAGGATCTGGTCGGCGAGGTGCATCGAGCCGTCGCCACCAGTGGAGGCCGACCCGAGCGCGCCGCCCGCGCCACCGAGGTCCGCCGCCTGCTCGCCGAGCGACTCCCACTGGCCTCGGAGGTCGTCGTCGCCGGCCTGGTCGACGCCGTGCTCGCCCGGTTGGAGGGCCTCGGCCCCCTCGAGCAGCTCCTGCGACGTGACGGTGTCACCGACGTGCTCGTCAACGGACCTGGCCCGGTGTGGATCGAACAGGACGGCCGTCTCGCGCTCACCGACGTCGTCCTCGACGTCGACGACATCGGTGCCGTGATCCAGCGTGCGGTCGCGCCGCTCGGCCTCCGGGTCGACCGCTCGGCACCGACGGTCGATGCTCGCCTCCCGGGTGGTCTCCGGCTGCACGCCGTGCTCCCCCCGCTCGCCGTCGACGGTCCGTACGTGTCGATCCGGGTGCCGTCGTCGACGCGGATCGGGCTCGATCGCTTCGCCCGGGGGGAGGTGGTCGATCTCCTGCGCGGGTTCGTCGTCGACCGCCGGGCGAACGTGCTCGTCGCCGGCGCCACCGGTGCCGGCAAGACGACGTTCCTCGGCGCGCTCGTCGGCCTCGTCGACCCGACGGAACGGCTCGTGGTGCTGGAAGAGGCCGCCGAGCTCCTCGTCGACGAGCGGCACGTCGTCCGCCTCGAGACCCGTCGCCCGAACGGCGAGGGTGTCGGCGAGGCCACGCTGGCCCAGCTGGTCCGCGAGACCCTTCGTATGCGACCCGATCGGTTGGTGCTCGGCGAGGTGCGAGGACCGGAGGCCTTCGATCTGGTGCAGGCGCTCGCCACCGGGCACCGGGGCTCGCTCGCGACGATCCACGCCGCCGACGCCGCCGACGCCCTGCGCCGCCTCGAGGCGCTCGCCCTCATGTCGGGGCTCGGCGTGCCCCATGCCGCGCTCCGCAGCCAGATCGGTGCAGCCGTCGACCTCGTCTGCGTGATCGATCGGATCGGGTCCGATCGTCGGCTCGCCTCGGTCGTCCAGGTCGCCGACGACGGCGATCCCGACGGCGGTCGGGTGCTCGTCAGCGACGGTGTCCCGGTGGCGGGGGTGGCGCCGTGATCGTGGCACTCGTCGTCGTCTTGGTCGTCGGCGGCTCAGTCCTGCTCGATGCCGGCCGTCGGGGAGCGCTCACCCGACTGGCAGGCAGCCCGGGCGCGGTCAGCGGTCCGGGCCCGAAGCGGGTCGTCGTCGACCTCCTCGACCGGGTCGGCTGGCCGAGCCGGAGAACGACCGCGGACGACGCCGCCACCGTCGAGTCGGTGGCCCGCTCGCTGCGCAGTGGGGCGTCGGTCCACGGGGCGCTCGAGGAAGCGGCCCGACGGGAGGGTGATCTCGCTCACCGATTGCGGGTCGTCGTCGCCGCGGCGTCGGCCGGCCGTCCCGTCGACGTCGAGCTGGAGCGAGCCGCCGCTTCGTCACCGGGAGAAGTTGCCCCGGCGCTGCGACTGCTCGCCGTCGCGCTCCACGCCGGCGGTGAGAGCGCGGACGCGGTGGCCCGCAGCGCCGCTGTGGTGCGCGCCGAGCAGGCCATCCGGGCCGACGCGAAGGTCCAGACCACCCAGGCTCGGGCGTCGGCGGCGGTGATCTCCGCGCTCCCCGTGCTCTTCGTCGTGTTGTCGACGCTGACCGCGCCCACGGTGCCGAGCTTCCTCTTCGGCCGACCCCTCGGTCGGGTGGTGCTGGCGGCCGGACTCGGGCTCGCCGTGCTCGGCTGGTGGTGGATGCGGTGGCTGACCCGCCGGGTGCTGCCGTGATCGTCGCTGTGCTCAGCTCGGTCGTCGTGGTCGTGGCCTTCGCCACCTTCGCCTCGACCCCGCCGGCCCGTCCGGTGGGGCGCGGCCGGTCGCGCGTCGCCTCCGTGCGCGTCGGGCGTTGGCGGTTGGGCGGCGCTCACCTCGCAGCGATGGGCGTCGCCGCGGCGAGCGTCGTCCTCGTCGGTCCGGTCGCCACCGTCCTCCTCACCCTGCTCGTCTTGCTCGGACGGTGGTGGTCGGGTCGACGTGCGGCCGCAGCGGTGCTCGACGCCCGCGAGGCCGCGGTCCCGGAGCTCGTCGAGCTCCTGGCCGTTGCGCTGCGCTCCGGAGCCAGCCCGGCCGCCGCGATCGAACGGGTCTCCCTCGTCACCGGCGAGCTCCCGGCCCGCCCGGTGCAGATCGCTGCCGACCGGATCCGGTCGGGCCTCCCGGCCGGTGCGGCGTGGTCGGCCCTCGCCGACCTCCCCGGCGCCGGATCGGCGATCGCCGATCTGCTCGACGCCGCAGATCGGCGGGGCGCACCGATCGCCGACGCGATGGCCGACCTGGCCACGACCGCTCGCGACGACCGCCGTCGTCGGCTGGAGACCTCCGTGCAGCGCCTGCCCGTGCTCTTGCTCGGACCGCTGGTCCTCTGCGTGCTGCCGTCGTTCGTCCTGCTCGTCTGCGTCCCGATCGTGGTCGGCGGTCTGTCGGGCGTGGTGTGACGGGCCAGCGTCCCGATCGTGGTCACCGGTCTGCCGGTTCGACCTCCCCCTCGCCTCCCCCGAACAGCATCGAGGAGCTTCTCGTGCGACGACTCCAGTACCTCTTCCTCCGACCGGTCGACGACGACGCCGGTCAGACCACGGCCGAGTACGCCCTGGTCATCGCCGCCGCGGCCACCGTGGTCGGGGCGATGATCGCCTGGGTGGGTGTGGGCGCCGACAGCCCCATCGCCAACCTCTTCGACTCCGTGGTCCAGAACCTCATCGACGCCATCAACGGCGGCGGCTGATGGTCCGGCGACCGAGGCGCGGGGACGGTGGGCAGGCCACGGTCGAGCTCGCCATCGCGCTGCCGATCGTCCTCATGGTCCTCCTGGTGATCGTCCAGGCCGGGCTCGTGATCCGGACCCAGCTCCTGGTCACCCACGCTGCTCGTGAGGGCGCTCGGGTCGCCGCCGTGGGGGAGGACCCCATGGCGGCGGCGGTCGCCTCCAGCGATCTCGACCCGTCACGGATGCGGATCGACCGCTCGGGCGGGTCGGCTCCCGGCGAGATGGTGACGGTGACGATCACCTACCAGGCACCGACCAACGTGCCGCTGGTCGGGCAGCTCGTCGACGACGTCTCGCTCACCGCGGAGGCCACGATGCGCATCGAGGGGTGAGGCGGGATCGAGGGGTGAGGTCGCATCGAGGGGTGAGGTCGCATCGAGGGGTGAGGCGGGATCGAGGGGTGAGGCGGGATCGAGGGGTGAGCCCGGACGCCGCGCCCCGGGGTCAGGCAGCGACGGCGGGGCGGTGGTCGATCGCCGCCCGCAGGAGCCGCAGCGCTGCCACCTTGTCGAGCGGCTCGTTGCCGTTGCCGCACTTGGGCGAGACGACGCACCCGGGGCAGCCGTCGGCGCAGCCGCACGCGTCGATCGTCTCGACCGTGGCGTCGAGCCACGCTGCGAACCGCTCGAAGGCGAGCTCGGCCACACCGGCGCCACCCTGGTGCCCGTCGTGTACGACCACGGTGGCGAGACCGGTGTCGGCGTGGCGGGCGGTCGACAGCCCACCGACATCCCATCGATCGCAGATCGTGAACAGGGGCAGGACACCGATCATGGCGTGCTCGGCTGCGTGCAACGCGCCCGGGAGGTCGCGTTCGTCGACCCCTGCCGCCTCGATCACGGCGTCGTCGACGGTGAACCAGCACGCGGTGGTCACGAGCTCCGACGGTGGGAGCTCGAGGTCGACGTCGCCGAGCTGCTCGCCGGTCTCGTCGCAGATCCGGCGATAGCCCAGCACCCGGTCGGTCACCCGCACCATGCCGATCGACACCTCGAGCCCGCCGTGTCGGATCCGGCGCGTGACGTCGAGGACGGTGAGGTCGTTGTTCCGCCGGGGGCGGGTCCGCTCGGCCAGGTCGTCGACCCGGACCCTCACCACCCCGGCTTCGAGGTCGAGCTCTTCGACGCGGTAGGGCCGGCCCTGATGGAGGTAGCGGGCGCCCGGGTGGAGCTGCCCCGACACCCGTGCGGCGTCGATCGTGCCGACCAGCTCGTCGCCGTCGCGGTCGACGATGCGGACCGCGCCTCCGCCGTCGCTGCGCAACGAGATGCGATGGGCCGGTGTGGAGGGTGCCTGCCACACGGCCCGCCCGTTGCGGACGCAGGCATAGCCGGCCCTCACCAGCTCACGGACCCCGTCGTCGATCGTCGCCGGCCACCAGCGACGATCGACGGGTCGCAGCGGGAGCTCGTAGGACGCGCACCCGAGGTGGGGGAGCACGACGAACGGGTTGTCGACGTTGGCGACCACCCGCTCGGCCGGCCGGGCGAGGAGGTGGTCGGGGTGTCGCAGCATCCAGCGGTCGAGCTGATCGCTTCCCGCCACGAGCACCGCCAGCGCAGGCCGTCCCGCACGGCCCACACGGCCGATGCGCTGTCGGAACGACGACACCGTTCCGGGGAAGCCGTCGAGCACGACCGCGTCGAGCGCGCCGACGTCGATCCCGAGCTCGAGCGCGGACGTCGCGACCACCCCACCCAGCTCGCCGCTCGTCAGCTCCTCCTCGATGACCCGACGCTCCTCGGCGAGCAGACCAGCCCGGTAGACCCGGACCGGCGTCGAGTCGTCCACCCGGGTGGCGATGTCGAGGGCCACCTGCTCGGCGCCACGTCGACTCCGACAGAAGGTGAGCGTCCGTAGACCCTGCCGGATGAGCTCGGCCGAGATCCGGGCCGATTCGACGTCGGCCGAGATCCGCCGATGGCCCCCCGGCGGGATCGGCGTGTCCCAGAGCGCCACGGTCACGGGAGGTCGTGGTGCCGCGTCGTCGTCGATGACGGTGGCCTCGACACCCGTGAGCTCCCGCATCAGGGCACCGGGCGCGCCGATGGTGGCGGAGCACGCCACCGGGATCGGGTCGCCACCGTGGTGGCGGATCAGCCGCAGCAGGCGCCGGACCACGTTGCCGACGTGGCTGCCGAACACCCCGCGGAGCGCGTGCAACTCGTCGATGACGACGTAGCGGACCCGGGACAGGAAGCGGCGCCAGCGGTCGTGGTTCGCGCAGATGCCGTAGTGGACCATCTCGGGGTTGGTGAGCACGACGTTCGCCTCGCGTCGCGCTCGGGTGCGCTCGTCGTCATCGCTGTCGCCGTCGTAGGTGCAGGCGACGACGCCGGGCAGCTCGAGATCGGTCCACGAGCGACGTTGGTCGTGGGCGAGCGCCTTCGTCGGGAACAGCACCAGCGCGGTGTGGCCCCGCCGGGCCGCTTCGGCGATCGGGAGCTGGAAGCACCGGCTCTTGCCCGAGCCCGTACCCGTGGCGACCACCACCGGCTCGCCGGTGCGGAGCAGATCGACGGCCCGCGCCTGGTGCGCCCACAGGCCCCTCGACGCCGGATGCTGCCCGAGCGCGTCGCCGAACGGGCGAGCGGTCTCGGCCCGGCGGCCGGTCCGGCCGGGGAGGACGTGGACGCCGACGAGCTGATCGAGGTCGGCCAGCGGCGCCAGCAGGTCGTGCGCGTCGAGCGGATCAGCGGCGTCGAACCCCGCAGCATCGAACCCTGCGTCGTCGAACCCCGCGTCGTCGATCGGCGGCAGGACCATGGCCACGTGCGCAGTCTCGCAGGTGGCTGTGGCGGGGCGGGGGCGCAGCGCGGCGTTGCCTACGCTCGCGGCGGTGGATGTCCGCGTCGAGATCATCAGCGACGGCGACGGGTGGGTCGTCGCCACGCTGCGCGGTGACCTCGACCTGTCGTCCCTCCCGGCCCTCCGGCGGGCGGTCGCGTCGCTCCCCACGGCGGACCGCGGCGTGATCGTCGACCTCGACCCCGTCGAGGTCCTCGAACCCGAGGCCCTCGGCGTGCTCCTCGGCCTGGCTGCTCGCCTCCGTCGCCAGGGGGGCGACCTCCGCGTGGTCACGACCGCCGAGCAGCAGCTGGAGTTGCTCGCCCTGACCGGTGTCGACCGAGCGCTCCGGGTCCACGGGTCGATCGCCGAGGCCGTCGACGACTGAGTACCCGGCAGCGCGTGCGGGCGTGGATCGACACCGGTCGTGGGGTGAGTGTTTGAACCCGGAGCGCGCCGAGCCGTAGCGTGTCCCCCCGGCGGGTTCTTGGCCTCGTGGGCCCCCGCCCGGTCCCGAGCCCCATCCAGCTTCGTTCTCCCGGGACCGCCGAAGCATCTCGAAGGGAAGAACCTTGGGAGCGGTCCCGTATCTCGCAGTGGTCTGTTCGGCCGCGGCGCTGGCCCTGGCGTACTACTTCGCCCAGGTCGTGCTCGCCGCCGATCAGGGCACCGATCTCATGAAGGAGATCGGTGAGGCCATCAAGGAGGGCGCCATGGCCTTCCTTCGCCGGGAGTACCAGTGGGTGTCGGCCTTCGTCGCCGCCATGTTCGTGCTCCTGCTGATCGTCCCGATCTCGGGGCGCCCGTACGCCTCGATCGCCTACCTGTTGGGTGCGGTCCTGTCGTCGGTCGCCGGGTTCATCGGGATGCGCATCGCCACCGAGGCCAACACCCGCACCGCCAACGCGGCCCGCGAGGGAGCGGCGAGCGCGCTCCCGCTGGCCTTCAAGGGTGGCGCGGTGATGGGCTTCGCCGTCGCCGGACTGGCGCTCTTCGGCATCTCGTTCAACTACCTCCTCTGGGTGACCTGGATCGGCGTCGACGACGCCTTCCAGGTGGTCGCCGCCTTCGGGTTGGGCGCCTCGTCCATCGCGCTGTTCGCCCGCATCGGTGGCGGGATCTACACCAAGGCTGCCGACGTCGGTGGCGACCTCGTCGGCAAGGTCGAGGCCGGCATCCCCGAGGACGACCCCCGCAACCCGGCGACCATCGCCGACTCCGTCGGTGACAACGTCGGCGATGTCGCCGGCATGGGCGCCGACCTGTTCGAGTCCTACGCCGGCTCGATCGTCGCCCCCATCGTGCTGATCTCCCTGCTGCTGTCGCCGGCCTTCTTCACGCTGGACGAGACCGGCGTGACCGGCGAGCTCACCGACTTCGCCGACTTCGAGTCGCTGCTGCTGTTCCCGATCCTCATCGGAGCGCTCGGGATGATCGCCTCGATCGTCGGTGCGTTGCTGACCAAGGGGCAGGAGGGCGTGTCGCTCTCGCGTCAGCTGCACCAGGGCCAGTACATCGCGATGGCGCTCACCGTCGTGTTCGCGTTCATCGCGGCGTTCGTGCTCTTCGGCGGAGCGGAGGACTCCTTCGGCTTCTTCGGTCCCGAGGGCGGCGACCTCGTCGAGCAACCCATCTACCTGGCGCTCACGATCATCATCGGCCTGTTCGGTGGCTGGGCCATCGGCTTCACCTCCGAGTACTTCACCTCCGACCACTACCAGCCGGTGAAGGACATCGCCGAGCAGGCCGAGACCGGTCCGGCGACCGTCACGATCGCCGGCGTGGCCCAGGGCAAGCTCTCGACGATGCCGGCCGTCGTCCTGGTGGCCATCATGATCGGCGCCACCTACTGGCTCGGTGGCGCCGCCTTCGGTGACGCCGGCAGCGAGATCGGTCTCTACGGCGTGTCGCTCGCCGCCATCGGCATGCTCGCCGTCACCGGTGTCATCGTCGCCGTCGACGCCTACGGTCCCATCGCCGACAACGCCGGTGGCATCGCCGAGATGGCCGAGCTGCCGCCCGAGGTTCGCGACGTCACCGACTCGCTCGACTCGCTCGGCAACACCACCGCTGCGGTGGCGAAGGGCTTCGCCGTCGGATCCGCCGCCGTGACGGCGCTGGCGCTGTTCAAGAGCTTCAGCCTCACCGCCGAGGCCGAGGGCGCCGACATCCTCCTCGACATCAACGACACCGCCGTCACGATCGGGCTGTTCCTCGGAGCGATGACGCCGTTCATCTTCGCTGCGCTGACCATGCAGTCGGTGGGTCGTGCCGCCCAGGCGATGATCGTCGAGGTCCGTCGCCAGTTCGCCGAGATCCCGGGTCTCCGCGAGGGTCAGCCCGGCGTGAAGCCCGACAGCCGTCGCTGCGTCGACATCTCGACCCAGGCTGCGTTGCGCGAGATGTTGCTGCCGGGCGGTCTGGCCGTCGCGCTGCCGCTCGTGATCGGGTTCATCGACGTCAACGCCCTCGGCGGGTTCCTCGCCGGCGCCGTCGTGACCGGCTTCCTGATCGCCATCTACATGGCGAACTCCGGTGGCGCCTGGGACAACGCCAAGAAGTACATCGAGGCCGGCGCCCACGGTGGCAAGGGCTCCGAGTCCCACAAGGCGGCCGTCGTCGGTGACACCATCGGCGACCCGTTCAAGGACACCTCCGGGCCGGCGATGAACATCCTCATCAAGGTGATGACGATCGTGTCGCTGGTGTTCGTCCCCGCCTTCATCTGACCCGTCCGTTCTGCGCACCACGGCCCGTCCGGTCAGCACCGGGCGGGCCGTGCCGCGTCATCGCGCAGGAGTCGGTCAGCCGGCGTCGGGCGGGCGGGCCGTCACCAGCCGTCCCCAGTAGCGCACGACGTTCTCGAGCAGCTCGCGCATGTCGGCCATGTCGAACGGCTTGACGTGGTAAGCGTCGGCGCCGACGTCGTAGGCCGACCGCACGTCCCAGCTCGTCGCCGACGACGTCAGCACGACGATGGGGAGCGACGCGGTCACCGGCTCGGCTCGGAGCGCGGCGATGAGCTCGGTCCCCAGCATCCCCGGCAGGTTGAGGTCGACCATCACGACATCGGGACGCCGCCGCTCGGAGGTGAGGTGCTCGTGGGCCGCACGGCCGTCGTCGAAGAAGGTCGTGTCGACGGGGAACGGCAGCTGCGAGAACGCAGCAGCGAGCAGCTCGCAGTCGAACGGATCATCGTCGACGACCACCACCGACAGGTCAGGCATCCGGGGAACCGGGAGGTGGCGTCGTCGGGATGCGCAACGAGAACTGGGCCCCCTTGCCCGGCTCGGACCGAGCCCAGATCTTGCCGCCGTGGCGCTCGACCACGCGGCGGCAGATGGCGAGGCCGATGCCCTGCCCACTGCTCGAGGGCGCGAGGCGGCGGAACGGCTCGAACACCTCGGCGGCCTGATCCTGCTCGAAGCCGACACCGTGGTCGCGGAACTCGATGGCGACGGTGTCGCCGTCGATCGACGAGGTGATCTCGACGTGGGGTGGATCGTCGCCCGCGTACTGGATGGCGTTCTGGAGGAGGTTCTGGAAGAGCCCGCGGAACTGCACCGGGTCGCAGCTGATGCGAGGGAGCTCCTCGGCGTCGATCAGCGCTCCACTCGCCGCGATGTCGGCGGAGAGGTCCTCGATCGCCGCACCGAGCACCGCATCGAGGTCGGTCTCGACGACGGCGAGGGTCTGACGACCGGACTCGGCGTAGGCCAACAGGGAGTCGAGCATGCGGCGCATGCGTTCGACTCCGGCGAGCACTCGAGCCAGGTTCTCGCTCGGCCCGGTCTGGTCGACGGCCATCTGACCGAACGCGTGGATGGCCCGCAGCGGCGCTCGCAGGTCGTGGGAGGCGAGATGGGCGAACTGGTCGAGCTCGGCGTTGCGCCGGGCGAGCTCGGTGTTCATCAGCGCGAGCTCGCTCTGCACCCGCACGAGGTCGGAGACGTCGGTCGCCATGACGATCGTCTCGTGGCTGTCGGCGTTGTCGCCATCCAGCCGGATCGTCTCGACGCGGAACACCGCGCCGGAGTTGAGGTCGGGGTCCGTCAGGCGGGTCCCGTCGGTGAGACGGTCGGCGCCACCGACGGGACCGAAGAGCATCTCGGCCTCGTGGCCGTGCACGTCGTCGACGGTTCGGCCGAGCACGTCGGACGCGGTGCGGCCGAGCTCACGGAGGGCGGCCTCGTTGACGAGCAACACCCGGCGCTCGTCGTCGATGAGCCAGACCCGCGCCGGGATGCGATCGAGCACGTGGCGGAGTTGACCGCGGTGCCGCTCGATACCGGCCTCGGCGGAGCGCAGATCGGTGATGTCGAGGGCGGAGCCGCCCATGACGGGTCCGTCGGCGTCGTCGTAGCCGAAGACGTTGGTCAGGAGGTGGAGGACCCCGCCATGGCTCGGCACCTGGAGCTCGAAGCGCTCGTCGGTGTGCTCGGCCCCGGCGTCGAGCATGGAGCCGATGCGGCTGTGGAGCGCGGCGTCGATCTCGGGCGTCAACATCTCGGCGGGCGCTGCGCCGATGACCTCGTCGGCGTCGACCCCCAGTCGAGCCGCGTACTCGTCGTTGACGAAGACGTAGCGGCCATCGGCGTCGAGGGCCCACTTGAGCGCCGGTGAGTGACGCATGAAGGCCTCGAAGCGCCGGGTGACGGCGTCGAGGTGGAGCTGGGCGTGGCGCAGGCTGGCGATGTCGATGACCGAGACCACCACACCCTCGATCTGCCCTCCGGCGACGCGGTAGGGCGTCATGCGGACGAGGATCCATCCGGCGTCGTCGCTCCGGGCCTCGCGCTCGATCGAGGCACCGGTGTGGATCACCTCGGTGGCGTCGTCCTGGAGGCTCGGGAGGTCGAGCGTGAGCACGATGTCACCGACGGGTCGACCGACGTCCTGCGGGCGCAGCTTGACGTAGTCGGCCAGTGCCGGCGTGTAGCGCCGGATGTTCAGCTCCCGGTCGAGGAAGAGCGTGCCGATCTCGGTGCTCGCCAGCAGGTTGTCCATGTCGGCGGTCAGCTGACTGAGCTCGGCGATCTTGGCCTCGTGCTCCGAGTTGACCGTGTGGAGCTCCTCGTTGACCGACTGGAGCTCCTCGTTGGTCGACTGGAGCTCCTCGTTCGAGGCGATGAGCTCCTCGTTCGAGGCCTCGAGCTCCTCGATGGTGGTCTGGAGGCTCTCGCGGGTGATCTGGAGCTCCCGCTCGAGCACCGCGATGTCGAGCTGGGCCTGCTCCTCGAGCTGATTGGCCTCGGCCGGTCCACGCAGGCGCGGCCGGATGGCGGCGCCCTGGTCGGTGCGGGCGAGCGTGTCGTCGCGGTGGGGGGTGATGACGATCAGCGCGGCTGGGCCGGACCCGTCTCGCCGGGTGATCGGCTTGACCTCGATGGAGGTGAGGCCGTAGGGGTCGTCGCCGGTCACGAGGAGCCCGTCGAGGCGGACCGGCTCGTTGGTGCTCAGCGTGCGTTGGAGCGCGCCCCAGAGCGGGACGCGGAGCGAGTCGTCGAGCAGGTCGAGCAGATCGAGTCGGGTGCGGCCGGTGGGCTGGTGCAGGAGCGAGGCCGCCGCCCCGAAGGTGTGGAGCAGGTGGCGGTTCTCGTCGACGAGGAACGCCGGTGGGGCGTACTCGTCGAGGAGCTCGTCGTAGGCCTTGAGGAGCCGATCGTTGACCGCGCCCCGGTTCGCGGCGGGCACGGGCCTCGGGACACGTCGGGCGTGCCCGGGTGCGGTGGCCACGAACCGGGTGTTGCGGACCTTGCGGAAGATGTTGTCGCTGCCGCCGATCTCCTCGAACTCCTCCTCGAGGAAGTCGATCGACTCCGACAGGCCGAGCACCATCATCCCGTCGACCCGCAACGAGAAGTGGAAGTAGCGCAACGCCTGGTGCTGGGCTTCGGAGCGCAGGTAGATCAGCAGGTTCCGGCAGGAGAGGAGGTCGATGCGGGTGAAGGGCGCGTCGCGCAGGACGTTGTGGGCGCTGAAGGTCACGCAGCGACGGAGTCGCTGGTTGACCCGGTAGTCGTCGCCCTCGGACGTGAAGTACTTCTCGAGGAGCGCGGTCGGGACCTCGGCGACGGTGTCGGCGCCGTAGAGCCCGGCCGACGCCGTGGCCAGTGACCGCTGGTCGGCATCGGTGGCGAAGATGCGCACCGGCAGATCGATGTCCTCGGCGTCGAGCTGCTCGAGGAGCAGCATCGCGTAGGAGTAGGCCTCGTGGCCCATGGCGCAACCGGCCACCCAGACGCGGATCTCGCGCTCCTCGTTCTGGGCCTCGGCCACGATGGTCGGGATGATCGTCGCCTGCAGGTGCTCCCACACCGACGGGTCGCGGAAGAAGGCCGTCACCCCGATGAGCAGGTCGTCGTAGAGGGTCCGCAACTCGCTCTCGTCGGACTCGACGAGGCGGGTGTAGGCGGCCACGTCGACCGACCCGGACATCTCGATGCGTCGCTCGATCCGGCGGCGGACGGTCCCGATCTTGTAGGCGTTGAAGTCGAGGCCGTAGGCGTTGCTCAGGGCTGCGATGATCCGGCTGTACTCGCCGTAGGCGTCGTTGGCCACGGGGATCCGGGCGAGGTCGGGATCGGCGGAGAACCGGGCGATGGCCTCGGGCATCGCGACCGGAGCGAGGATCTGGTCGACCGCTCCGGTCCGATCCGCGCTCCCCGGCATCGAGGCGAAGCGGGCGCTGCTGTCCTGGACGATCGTGAACCCGCCCGCCGACCGGACCGCCTGGATGCCCGCCGTGCCGTCGTCGCCGGTGCCGGACAGCACGACGGCCGCGGCTCTCGGACCCCAGGTCGCGGCCACCGATTCGAAGCAGATGTCGATCGGGTGGGGCGGAACGCCAGGGAGCCGGACCTGCTCGGAGACCTCCAGCGACTCCTGACCGACCCGGAGCTCCGCCTTCGGGGGCAGGAGGTAGACGTGATCGGCTCGCAGGACCATGTCGTCCTCGGCCGTGAGGACCGGCATGGCGGTGTTGCGGGCGAGGAGGGAGTCCATGACCGTGGCGTGGTCGGGCGAGAGGTGCTGGGCGATCACGTAGGCGAACCCGGTGTCGGGCGGCGTCGCCTCGAAGAACTCCTGCAGCGGAGCGAGCCCTCCGGCCGAGGCGCCCATGGCCACGACGAGGCGAGGCAGGCCGTCGTGCCCGTCGTCCCCGGTCCCCAGCTCCACCGACCCCGCTCCTCCCGACCCGCCGAACGCTACAGGTAACGATGCCCGCGCTCAGCGTCCGAGCGTGAAGAATTCGTCGTTCGGCGCCATCGAGGTGAGGTTCGCCATGCGGTTCGAGAGGGCGAAGAGGCCGGCGATCGCACCGATGTCCCAGATGTCCTCGTCGTCGACGCCGTGTCCCCGGAGCTCGTCGAGGTGGGCGTCCTCGATCGACGAGGACTCGGTGGCGACCCGCAGCGCGAACCGCAGGATGGCCCGCTGCCGCTCGGTGAGGTCGGCCTTGCGCCAGTTGGTGGCCACCTGATCGGCCAGCTGTGGATCCTTCGCCCGGATCCGGAGGATGGCGCCGTGGGCGACCACGCAGTAGAGGCAGTCGTTGGCCGACGACGTGGCCACGACGATCATCTCCTTCTCGGCCGCGGTCAGGCCGCCGTCGCGGAGCATCAGCGCGTCGTGGTAGTCGAAGAACGCCCGAGCCTCGTCGGGACGGTGGGCGAGCACCAGGAAGACGTTGGGCACGAAGCCGCTCTTCTCCTGGACGGCCAGGATCCG
>JBCCTY010000014.1:0-30090 GCA_039197885.1 Actinomycetota bacterium
CCGCTGATCAACGTGACCACCGACCAGGTGACCTTCGAACACCACGTCGTCGAGCAGCTCTCCACCGACGCCCCCGACCCCCTGGACCCGACCCGGTTCATGGAGCGGGTCTCCCGGAGTCGACACGGCAGCTGGGTCCACCCCGCCACCCTCCCGGCGCTCGCCCTCGTCGGACACGTGCGCCGGGTGGTGTTCGACTCGGCCGGGGTCACGATCGATCTGGGGCGTCGCCAGCGGCTGTTCACCGGATCGGCGCGAGAGGCGGTCCTGGTCGCGCAGGCCCGGTGCACCAGCCCGGGCTGCCACATCGCCGCCCACCACTGCGAGATCGACCACATCATCCCCTGGGCGAGCGGCGGGCGGACCGACCAGCGCAACGCCCGGGTCCGCTGCGGCCGCCATCACCGCGACCACACGCCACCGGGGCCCGATCCTCCCACTGACCGAGCAGCCTGAGCGGTCCAGGTGACGGCTCGGCAGGCCGAACACCGACGTGCGACGATCTCCGCCGTGACCGACGACGACCTCGAGCCGGGCGACCCGGCGATGCACTTCGCGCTCCAGGACTTCCTCGACTTCGAGCTCCACCGAGGCGAGGGCCGGGGTTCGGCGCGCATCGCCGCCGTCGACGAGCGTCACGTCCAACCCCAGGGTGTCGTGCACGGCGGCGTGGTGTTCACCCTGGTCGACACGGCCATGGGTGCGGCGGCGAGCTCGGTCCTCGACGACGGCCGGTTCTGCGCCACGAGCGACCTGCAGATCCGCTACCTCCGGCCGGCGTTCGGCGGCTCACTCGCTGCGACGGCCGAGGTGGTGAACGCCGGGAGCCGACTCGTCACCGTCGAGGGTCGGGTCACCGACGGCGACGACCGCCTGATCGCCACCGCCACCGGCGCGTTCGCCGTGTTGTCGGTCTGAGGGTCAGCCGTCGTCGGGGCCGACGAACAGCCACTTCCGCACGGCGACCTCCCACAGCACGACTGCGCCCACGTCGGGGTCGTCGGGCAGGGTGATGTCCCACTGGTACTTGGCGCGGAAGGCGTCGACCACGTCGGGCGGGCGCTCCTGCTCGTGGACGACGACGGTCCCCTCCGCCACGACCGGGTCGTTGCCGTCCTCCAGCGAGATCGACACCCGGGGGTCGGACCGGACGTTGCGGGTCTTGACGTTGTCGCGCCCCGTGCCGATCCAGAACCGGTCCCGCAGGTAGACGAACCAGATCGGCGTCAGGTGTGGCCGACCGTCGGGCCGGGTGGTGGCCAACCAGACGTTGCGCTCGTCGCTGAGGCGCCGCTCGACCGTCACGAGCGGACCCGGCTAGCGACGTGAGGTCGTGAGCTTGCGGCGGTGCTCGACGAAGTCGACCAGCAGGTAGTCGCCGAGCGTCTCGGGGGTGGTGAAGAAGGCCCGGCCGCCGTTGAGCTCGGTCATGCGCTCGACGAAGGCCCGCAGGTAGCTGGTGGCATCGAGCATGAAGGTGTTGATGCGGATGTCCTCCTTGGTGCACCGCATCACCTCATGGAGGGTGGCGTCGACCGTCTCCTGCACGGGCGGGTAGGAGAAGAACGGCTCACCGTTGGGGAGCAGGTGGGCGGTCGGCTCGCCGTCGGTGATCATCAGGATCTGCTTCGTGCCGCTCTGGCGGGCGAGCAGCTGGCGGGCGAGCAGGAAGCCGTGCTGCATGTTGGTGCCGTAGACGAAGTCCCACGAGACCTCGGGGATCTCCTTGGCCTCGAGGATCCGGGCCGTCTCGGAGAACCCGACGATGCCGAGGTAGTCCCGCGGGTACTGGGTGGTGATGAGCGAGTGGAGCGCCATCGCCACCTTCTTGGCGGGGAGGAAGTTGTCGCGCATGGGCATCGAGAGCGACAGGTCGAGCATCAACACCGTCGAGGTGCGCACGAGGTGCTCGGTGCGCTCGACCTCGAAGTCCTCGGGCGACAGCTCGACGGGCGTGCCGCCACCGGTGCGCCGGATGGCGTTGCGAACGGTCTGCTCGATGTGGAGGTTGAACGGGTCGCCGAACTCGTAGGGCTTGGTCGTGTACTCCCGCTCGTGGCCGTGACCGGCCTCTTCGAGCTGGTGGCGCCCGAGCTGGTCGCGGGTCAGCTTGCGGAACAGCTCGGCGAGGGCGTTCTGCCCGATCCGCCGCATGGCCTGGGGCGTGAGCTCGTAGCGGCCCTCCTTCTGCTCGATGAGGCCGGCCTCCTCGAGCATCCGGTTGAGGTCCTGGAGCTGGGACAGGTCGCGGGCGACGTCGTCGCCGAGCAGGTCACGGACCCGGTCGAGGTCGATGTCGGCCAGCGCACCGGGCTCGGTGGCCTGGGAGAGCAGCTGCTGGAGCTGGTCGAGCTCACCGAGCTCCTGCATCATCTGGGCCGCCTCGGCGAACCCGAGCGGGTCCTGACCGGAGAAGTCGTAGCTGCGGTCCCACCCCATCTGCGGGAAGGCGTTCTGGAGGTTCTGCGAGAGCTGCTGGGCCTGGAACGCCAGGTCCATGTCCTCCATCAGCGCCTCGGCCAGCCCCTGGAGCTGGGCCCGCTGCTCGGGGGTCATCGAGTTGAGCATCGCCTGCATGGCTGCCATGCGTTGCGCCATGATCTCGAGCAGCTCGTCGAGCGTCTCGGGGTTCTCCGGGAAGAAGTCGCCGTAGCGCTCCATGAAGCCGTCGAAGTCGGGCTGCTCACCCCGCTCGCGCTGCTCGAGCATCTGGTTGAGCTCGGCCATCATGTCCTTCATGCGGGCCAGGTCCTCCGGGGACATGTCCTGCATGGCGCCCGACATCTGATCGAACATCTGCTGGGCCATCTGCTGGCGGAGCTGCTCGCTGAGCTCCTCGAACTTCTGCCGGGCCTCGGCCGACTCGAAGTCGTGGTTCTGGAGACCACGGAGCTTGCCGGCGAGGTCGTTCGGGAGCATCTCGAGACCGAGGTGCTTCTCGGTGGCGGTCTGTTGGGCCAGCTCGGCCCGGCGCTCGTCACCGGAGGCCTCTGCCTCGGCGAGCAGGTCGTCGAGGGCCTCGCGTTCGGTGTCGATCACGTCGTCGAGCGCATCGTTGATCTCGTCGTAGACGCCGCCCAGATCGTGCTGCTGGAGGCGCTCGCGCCGTTCGCGGCGGAGCTCCTCCAGGATCTCGCGCAGCCCGCGGAGTCGGTCGCCGTCCTCGCTGTTGAGCCCACCCTGGAGCAGGCGTCGGAGGGCTGCGTTGACGTCGCCGTGGTAGAGCAGGTCGTCGGTGAGCTCGTCGAAGAGTGAGTCGGCGTCGAACTCGAACCCCGTCTGCGTGCCGTCCCAGGCGGAGTAGCGGAAGCGCGCTCCCCCGTCTGCTCGCTCGGCCCGCTTCCCCCGTCGGAACGCCATGCGATCACGCTACCCGTGCTCGACGACGAACCCCGTGCCGCCGGCCGGCACGATGAGCGGGCGCACCCACGTCGGAGCGGCGCAGGGCGTACCGTCGTCGGCGTGCGAGGACGGCGGCGGCTCGGGTGCTGGATGGCGATCGGGATCGGCGCGCTGACGCTCCTCTCGTGCAGCGATGGTGGCGAGGGCGACGGCGCGCTCGACGGCGGCCCCACCCCCACCACGACGCAGTCGATCGCCACCGCGCAGGAGGTGTCCTACGCCGAGCACGTCGCACCGGTGCTGACCGCCACGTGCGCTCGCTGCCACACCGGCGCGGGCCCGGGTACCCCGCACCTCCTGCTCGAGACCGCGGCCGACGCGGCCGAGAACGCGCTGTTCATCTCCGACATGGTCGAGATCCGGGCGATGCCGCCATGGCCCGCGTCGGAGCACGGCGTCGAGTTCGCCCGCGACTGGAGCCTCGACGACGAGGAGATCGAGGCGATCGTCGCCTGGAACCGGGCCGGCGGGCCACTCGACGTCGATCCGGCGACGCCGTTCGAGGTGGCCGAGCCGATCGAGCTGGCCGACGCTGACCTCACCCTCGTCCCCGCCACCGGCGGCTACGACGGCGAGGCGGGCCAGCCCGACGAGTACCGCTGCTTCGTCTACGACCCCGAGCTGACCGACACCGCCTGGCTGGAGGCGTTCGAGTTCGTTCCCGACCAGACGGCGGTCGTCCATCACGCGGTCGGCTACCTCCTCGACGGCTCGCAGCGGCGCGAGGCCGACGCCCGCGACGGCACCGACGGCCAGCCCGGATGGAGCTGCTTCGGCAGCTCGGGCCTCGGTGACGACGAGCTGTTCCTCGGCTGGGCGCCGGGTCAGGCTCCGATCGAGCTGCCGGACGGGTCCGGCATGCGCGTCGACGCCGGCGACTTCCTCGTGATCCAGGTCCACTACCACTTCGAGGAGGACGCTCCCGAGGACCGCTCGGCGATGCGCCTCCGGTGGAGCGACGACCCGTCCCCCGACGTCGTCCGGGTGCAGAGCTACTTCGCCCCGGCCGAGATCCCGTGCGGGCCCGACGAGTCCGGGCCGCTGTGCGACCGCGACGCCGCCATCGCCGACGCCCGCGCGAAGTACGGCTTCGAGGGCGTCCAGGGACCGTTCATCACGACGGCCTGTGGTTTCGAACCGGAGGACTTCGTCCTCGTCGACGGCAAGGTCAGCGGCGAGTGCGACCAGCCGGTCGACGTGAACGGACGGATCCTCGGCGTGTTCGGGCACGCCCACGAGCTCGGTTCGGCCTTCCGCATGACCCTGGAGCCCGACACGGCCGACGAGCTGGTGCTGCTCGACATCGACCGGTGGGACTTCGACTGGCAGTTCGTCTACGAGCCGGTCGACGACCTGTTCGTCACGAGCGACCAGGACGTCCGGATCGAGTGCGAGTGGGATCGCTCTCGGCGCGACCCCCGCCTCGAGCCGGCCTACATCCTGTGGGCCGACGGGACCGACGACGAGATGTGCTTCGCCACCCTGATGGTTCTCGAGCCCTGAGCGACGTCAGGCGGCGATCGAGACCACCCCCGTGTCGGGCGGGGTCGATCCGAGGCTGCCCACGAAGGGCAGGTCGCTGAAGTTGAAGACGCCACCGTCGGCACCGACCATCAGGTATGCGTCGCCGTAGGCCACCATCCCGATGACCGGTGCGTTGAGCGAGACGCCGTCGGCCAGCTCCCCCGGCACCGAGCCGCGGAACTCGGCCTCGAACGAGAAGACGCCGCCGTCACCGGCGACGAGCCAGTACCCGACACCGTCGGGATCGGGGACGATGCCGTTCACGGGCTGGTTGAGGACGGTCCCACCCATCGAGCCGTGGAACTCCGCGTCGCCCAGGCTGAACACGCCGCCGTCGGATCCGATCATGTAGTAGCCCTGGCCGCTGGGCGTGGCGACCGAGTCGATGATGGGGCCGTTGAGGATGCCCGACAGGCCGATGTCGACCAGGTCGGGGATGTCGGTGGCGTCGCCGAAGGGCAGGGCCCGACCCCGGTCGGTGAACACCCAGTAGCCCAGGCCCGTCGGCGTCGACGACAGCGTCGTGACGATCTCACCGTCGTCGACCATGTCGACGGTCACCGACCCGTGGTCGGTGGCGTCGCCGAAGGGCAGCACCCGGCCCGCCGAGTCGAGCACCCAGTAGCCCGAGCCATCGGGCACCGCGACGATGTCGACGGCGACGACGCCCTCGGGCAGGCCGGCCGACCCGAGGGTGTCGATGTTGCCGAACGGGTAGACGGTGCCGTCGGACTCGAGCAGCCAGTAACCGGTGGCCTCGAGGGTGACGATGCCCGACTCGACGGCCGGGGACGCGCCGTTCACGTTGAGCGCCTCGACCGAGAAGGAGTAGTCGCCCGGTTCGAGTCCGGTGATGATCACGCTCGTCACCGATCCAGCGACGGCGAGCAGCGCGGCATCACCCGACGAGACCCGATAGCCCGTGATGTCGGACCCGCCGTCGACCGCGGGTGCCTCCCACGACAGCTGCACGCGGCCGGGGCCGATCAGCGCCGCCACGACCTCACGGGGAGCTCCCGGCGCGGACGCCTGGGCGAGGAACTGGCCGAAGACCTCGGCCTCGTTGTCGACGAGCCCGTCGCCGACCGTGTCGCCCCACCAGACGACGAGCAGCTCGTTGTCGGTGGGTCCGTGCGCGACGTCGGCGGTCGAGCTGGCGAACCCGGCATCGCCGTCGGGCCCCATCTCGCTGACCCGGAGCTGCTCGGCGGGGAGCTCGTCGACGGCCACGCGACGGGCCCACACCTCGAACTCGTCGTCCACCAGATCGCCCTCGTCGGTGTCGCCGTTCCACACGACGAGGTACTCGCCGCTCTGCGGGTTGTGCGCGATCGCCGGTCGGAGCGCGTGGTAGGCGGCGTCGCCGTCGGGTCCCATCGCCGAGACGCGGACGACCTCACCGACCACCTCACCCGCAGCCGTCACCGGCTGGGCCCAGACCTCCAGCTCGTCGTCGGCCAGACCACCCTGGTCGTCGTCGGCCTGCCAGACCACCATCGCCGAACCGTCGGGCGCCACCGCCACGTCGGGGAAGGTGGCGTCGTAGGCCGCGTCGCCGTCCGGGCCCATGGCCGAGACCACCCGCGCTGCGCCGGCCACGTTGCCGCTGGCGCTGAGCGGTCGGGCCCAGATCTCCAGCTCGTCGTCGACGCGATCGGACTCGTCGGTGTCGCCGCTCCAGACGGTCACGAACCCGCCGCCCACGGGGTCCGTGGCGATCGCCGGATCGGTGGCCTGGTAGGCCGGGTCACCATCGGGGCCCATGAGCGACACTCGGTCGGTCACGGCGGCGACCGCGCCGTCGGACTCGACGCGACGCGACCAGATCTCCAGCTCGTCGTCGACCAGCGCTCCCTCGTCGGTGTCACCGCTCCAGACCACGACCCAACCACCTGCCACATCGGCGGCGACCGCGGCCTCGCGTCCGGCGAAGGCGGGATCACCATCGGGACCCATCACCGACACCCGGAATTGCTCGCCGAGCGGTGCGCCGTCGGCCCCGACCCGACGAGCCCAGATCTCGTCCTCCTCGTCGACGAGGTCACCGGCGTCGGTGTCCCCGGTCCAGACGACGAGGTAGGTGCCGCTGACGGCGTCGAACGCGACGGCGGGATCGATCGCGTCGTAGTCGGCGTCGCCATCGGGACCCATCGCCGAGAGCCGCTGTGGTTCGCCGACCGGGTCGCCGTCGTCGTCGAGCAGGGCCGACCAGACCTCGAGCTCGTCATCGACGAGCGGGGCCACACCGGTGTCGCCGTACCAGACGACGAGGTAGCGGTCGTCGGCGCCGTGGGCGACGGCAGGCACGAACCCACCCGTCATGACGTCGCCGTCGGTCCCCATCGACGAGAGCCGTTGCTGCGCTCCGACCCCGCTCACCTCGTCGACCGCGCCGAGCGGCACGACCGAGGCGGCCAGGGCCGCCGAGGTCAGGAAGAGCGCAGACAGGGCACGTCGCATCGACACCTCACTCCGAGGATCTGTGCCGCGCCGGGTCAGACGCTACCCCTCGAACGGCGCCGATGTCGGGCGGGACCCCGAGTCGACGCCCGACCTGGTGCTCAGCGACCCCGGTAGCTGGCCCGGGCGCCGATGGCGTCCTTGTTGAGCCGCTTCGACAGGTGGAGACCCTCCAACACCAGCTCGGTGGCGCTGGCGACGGCGGCCGGCGACTCGTCGTCGGTCAGCTCACGGACGAGGTCGCGGAGGGCGGGCACCTCCTCGAGGAGGCGGACGTACTCGTCGGAGGGCACGTCGTCGCCGACGTGGACGACCCGGCCCGCCTCGAAGGCGTCGACGATCGGCTTGGTCCGCTCCGGACCGAAGTAGCCCTTGAAGACGGTGAGCACCGCTCCCTGCAGGAGGTTCTCGATGATGGCGCCCTCGCGTCCGTCGTCGAGGGTGTCGAGCTCGACCTTGCCGGCCGTCGACGACATGATCGCCTCGAGGTCCGAGACCCGTGGCACGACGCGGGTCTCACCCCGCCGCAGCGAGCGACGCGTGGCGTTGGCGACGAGCGTCTCGTAGTTGGCCACCGAGAGCCGCACCGACACGCCGGAGCGCTGGTTGACGTGGCTCGACCCGCGGGCGAGATGGGTGAACTGCACGACGATCTCGGTCATGAAGTCGGGCACGGAGACGTCGACGCCGTCGGCGGCCAGCGGGCGAGCCTCCTGGAGGACGATCTCGGCCTCGGTCTCGACCTCGAGCGGGTAGTGGGTGCGGATCTGGGCGCCGAAGCGGTCCTTCAGCGGGGTGATCATCCGACCGCGGTTGGTGTAGTCCTCCGGGTTCGCCGAGGCGACGAGGACGACGTCGAGCGGGAGCCGGATCTTGTAGCCCCGGATCTGGACGTCGCGCTCCTCGAGCACGTTGAGCAGACCCACCTGGATGCGCTCGGCGAGGTCGGGCAGCTCGTTGATGGCGAACACGCCCCGGTTGGTGCGGGGAACCAGTCCGTAGTGGAGCGTCAGCTCGTCGGAGAGGTAGCGACCCTCGGCGACCTTGATGGGGTCGACCTCGCCGATGAGGTCGGCGACGGAGGTGTCGGGGGTCGCGAGCTTCTCGCCGAAGCGGAGGTCCCGGTGGACCCAGGCGATCGGTGCGTCGTCGCCCCGCTCCTCGATGAGCTGGCGGGCATGGGCCGACACCGGGTGGTACGGATCGTCGTTGATCTCGGAGCCCTCGACGACCGGCATCCACTCGTCGAGCAGGCCCACGAGCGAGCGGATCATGCGGGTCTTGGCCTGACCCCGCTCGCCCAGGAAGATGATGTCGTGCCCGGCGAGCAGCGCGTTCTCGACCTGGGGGAGCACGGTCTCCTCGTAGCCGAGGACGCCGTCGACGAGTGACTCACCGGCCTGGATGCGCCGCACGGCGTTGCGGCGGATCTCCTCCTTGACCGGCACCGACTCCCAGCCGGCTGCCCTCAGCTCCCCCAACGTGCTCGGTCGATCCATGGCCTCAACCTATCGGTGGTGGCGGCGGGCGGGCCTCGCGACGAGCCGACGAATCGAGCCGACCGATCCGCTCCCGGGTCATGGCGCCGGCACTACGGTCGCCGTCCGTGGTCGGGAGCGCGCATCATCGGGACCGGATCGACCTCTCCGGTCCGTGGCGCGCCCGTCCCGCCGACGACGAGGTCCGCCGGGAGGGCCGCGAGCTCGGGCTCGACGATGCCGGCTGGACGGACCTCCCGGTGCCGGGCCACTGGGCCGACACCGAGGCCTTCGTCGCGACCGACGGGCCGCTGCTGTACCGCAACCGCTTCGCCCTCGACCCGTCCGATCGCGCGGCCGCAGCGACGACCGATCGCTGGTGGCTCGTGCTCGACGGTGCCGTCGCGCAGTCCGAGCTGTGGTTCGACGGCGCCTACCTCGGCCCGACCGAGGGCTACTTCTCGCCCCACGCCTTCGAGGTGACCCACCACGTCGCCGAGCGATCCGAGCACGTCGTCGCCGTCGAGGTGGCGTGCCCGACCCCGGGCGACCGATCGTCGAAGCGCCTCCTCACCGGCTGCCTCCAGGACTCCGAGCTGATCGACCCGGCCTGGAACCCCGGCGGGATCTGGCGGCCGGTGCGCCTGGAACGGACCGGGCCGGTGCGGATCGAGCGGCTGCGCGTCGTGTGCCACCGTGCCCGGGCCGATCGCGCCGAGCTCCGTCTCCACGCCCGACTGCTGGCCGATCGGCCCACCGTCGTGCGATTGCGGACGCTGCTCGACCCTGCCGCCGACGTCCGGGGCACCGGCTCGATCGTCACCGAGGAGGCCGAGCACCCGTTGGCGGCCGGCGAGAACCTCGTCGACTGGCGGATCACCGTCGAGGAACCGGCGCTGTGGTGGCCACGGGCGCTCGGGGAGCAGGCGCTCCACGATCTGCGCGTCGAGGCGGTCGTCGACGGCGAGACGTCCCACGTCCGCAAGCGCCGCACCGGCCTGCGACGGGTGGAGCTCGACGACTGGATCGCGAAGGTGAACGGCGAGCGCCTCTTCCTCAAGGGCGCGATCCTGCCGCCGTCGAAGCGTTCCCTCGCCGACGTCACCGACGCCGACCTCCAGCGTGACCTCGACCTGGCCGTCACCGCCGGCCTCGATCTGCTCCGGGTCCACACCCACGTCGCCCGCCCCGAGCTCTACCGACGTGCCGACGAGATCGGGATGCTGCTGTGGCAGGACCTCCCGATGACCCGGGGCATGGCCCGAGGGGTGCGCCGGGCAGCGGCGCGCCAGGCGGCCGACCTCGTCGACCTGCTCGCGCACCACCCGTCGATCCTGCTGTGGTGCGGCCACGACGAGCCAGACGGACGGACCCCCGACCCGGCGACGGTCGCCGAGGCCGCCGGCCGGCGACGTCGACGCCGACGCGAGCTCCTCGCCCAGGAGCTGCCGAGCTGGAACCGCACGATCCTCGATCGGACCGTCGCCCGGGCGCTGCGCGGCGCCGACGGCAGCCGACCCGTCATCGCCCACGCCGGAGTCCTCCCCCACCCTCCCCAGCTCGCCGGGACCGACACCCACCTCTGGCTGGGCTGGGAGGGCGGGGACGAGGCCGACCTCGGGCGGCTCGCTGCGAGCCTGCCCCGGTTGGTGCGCTTCGTCGGGGCGTTCGGGGCCCAGTCGATCCCCGACTCCGACGACTTCCTCGAGCCCGATCGGTGGCCGGAGCTCGACTGGTCGCGCCTCTCCGAGCACCACGGCATGCGACGCGGCCTGCTCGAACGCCGGGCCCCCAGCGACCACCACGACAGCGTCGCGTCGTGGGCCGCGGCCACCCAGCGCTCCCAGGCCCAGCTCGTCCGCCACTACGTCGAGACCCTGCGTCGGCTGAAGTACCGCCCGACCGGCGGCTTCTGCGTGCACTGCCTCGTCGACGCCCAGCCGGCGGTGTCGACGAGCCTCGTCGACCACCGCCGGGTCCCCAAGCTCGCCTACGAGGCGCTGCGCGAGGCCTGCCGACCCGTGATCGTGCTGACCGATCCGCTCCCCGCCTCCCTGCCCGCCGGTGAGCGCCTCCGACTCGACGTGCACGTCGTCAGCGACCTGCGCCACCCCCTCGACGACGTCGAGGTCACCGCCCACCTCACCGTCGACGACACCTCCGAGACGTGGCGGTGGATCGGCTCACTGCCGGCGGACGACGTCGTCCGCATCGGCAGCCTCGACCACCGGCTCCCCGACGACGGCGAGGAGCTCCACCTCCGACTCGTCCTGCGCACCCCCGACGAGGTCCTCGAGCGGGTCGAGCGCGCCACGTTGGTCTGACCTCCCCGCCAACGGTCCGGGGCGGTCAGCGGGCACGGCGGGCGGGGCCGGAGGTTCGCACCCCCGGGGGCGCGGCGGTACCGTCGAGATGGAGTAGGTGCTCCCCGCCAGGTCGCTTCCCGGCCCGGACGGGCGCAGCGCCGACCTCTCGCCCCGATGACGAGCGCGGAGAACACGATGGTCGCACCGACGCAGGAACGGCGGATCCGCCGTCCCGAGCCGCCGCGGCGAGCGCCACGCAAGGCACTCCCGTGGCCGCTGAACATCTACCAGACGGCGGTCGGCAAGAAGTGGGTCATGGCGATCACCGGGCTCGGGCTGATCGGCTTCGTGCTCGCCCACATGGCCGGCAACCTGAAGCTCTACCTGGGCGCCGAGGACATCTACGACTACGGCGTGTTCCTCAAGGAGATGGGCTCACCGATCCTCCCCAAGACCCACCTGCTCTGGATCCTGCGGGCGGGCCTGCTGGCGATGTTCGTCCTGCACATCCACAGCGCCTACACGCTGACCCGCATGAACGCGGTGTCGAACCCGAAGGCCAACGTGACCGGCCAGAAGACCTACGACGGCGGCCAGGAGTTCGCCGCGGCCAACTTCGCGTCGCGGTCGATGCGCTGGACCGGCATCATCATCGCCCTCTACGTCATCTTCCACCTCTTCGACCTGACGTGGGGGGCCACGAGCGACGAGTGGGTCAAGGGCGACCACTACAACAACATCGTCGACAGCTTCCAGCGGGTCCCAGTGGCAGCGATCTACATCGTCGCCAACGTGGCGCTCGCGGTCCACATCTTCCACGGGGCGTGGTCGATGTTCCAGAGCCTCGGCGTCACCAGCCCGCAGTACAACCACCTCCGCCGCTACGTCGCCTACGGCATCTCGGCCGTGATCCTCATCGGCAACGTCAGCTTCCCGATCGCGGTGCTCCTGGGCATCGTCGATCACGTCGAACCGACCTACCTCGAGGACGCCTCGGCGCTCCTCTCCCTGATCTGAGCGAGGAGCAGCAACGATGAGCGACACCCTGAACCTCGACCCGAAGATCCCCGAGGGCCCGATCGAGGAGAAGTGGTCGAACTACCTGTTCAACCACAAGCTCGTGAACCCCTCCAACCGCCGGAAGTTCGAGGTGATCATCGTCGGCTCCGGGTTGGCCGGTGGGGCGGCCGCCGCCACCCTCGGCGAGCAGGGCTACAACGTGAAGCTCTTCACGTACCACGACTCGCCGAGGCGGGCGCACTCGATCGCCGCCCAGGGCGGCATCAACGCGTCGAAGAACTACAAGAACGACGGCGACAGCGACTTCCGCCTCTTCTACGACACCGTCAAGGGCGGCGACTACCGCAGCCGCGAGGCCAACGTCTACCGGCTGGCCGAGGTGTCCGGGAACATCATCGACCAGTGCACCGCCGCCGGGGTGCCCTTCGCCCGCGAGTACGGCGGCCTGCTCGACAACCGCTCCTTCGGCGGAGCGCAGGTCTCCCGAACCTTCTACGCCCGCGGGCAGACCGGCCAGCAGCTGCTGCTCGGCGCCTACCAGGCCCTGGCGCGCCAGATCGGCCTCGGCAACGTCGAGCTCCACAACCGCTCCGAGCTCCTCGACGTGGTCGTCATGGACGGCGCCGCCCGCGGCGTCGTCGTGCGCGACCTCATCACCGGCGAGGTCACGTCGCACTCGGCGCACGCCGTGGTGCTCGGCACGGGCGGGTACTGCAACGTCTACTACCTCGCCACGATGGCCAAGATGTGCAACGTCACGGCGGCGTGGCGGGCGCACCGCAAGGGCGCGGCGTTCGCCAACCCCTGCTACACGCAGATCCACCCGACCTGCATCCCGCAGAGCGACGAGTTCCAGTCGAAGCTGACCCTGATGTCGGAGTCGCTGCGCAACGACGGCCGCATCTGGGTGCCGAAGGACCCCGACGAGCGCCGTCCGGTGGCCGACATCCCCGAGGACGATCGCGACTACTACCTCGAGCGCATCTACCCGAGCTTCGGCAACCTCGCACCCCGCGACGTGTCGTCACGGGCCGCCAAGCGGTCGGTCGACGCCGGTCAGGGTGTCGGTGAGCTGAAGAACGGCGTCTACCTCGATTTCGCCGACGCCATCGGCCGCCTCGGCGAGCAGGTCATCCGTGATCGCTACGGGAACCTGTTCGACATGTACGCCAACATCACCGGCGAGAACCCGTACCAGGTCCCGATGCGGATCTACCCGGCGCCGCACTACGCCATGGGCGGGCTCTGGGTCGACTACGAGCTCCAGACCACGATCCCCGGGCTCTTCGCCATCGGCGAGGCCAACTTCTCGGACCACGGAGCCAACCGTCTCGGGGCTTCGGCGCTGATGCAGGGCCTCGCCGACGGCTACTTCGTGCTGCCCAACACCATCTCGTCCTACCTCGCACCGCTGCTCGGCACCCAGCCGGTCTCCACCGACGAGCCGGCCTTCGCCGAGGCGATCAACGACGTCGAGGACCGCGTCCACCAGCTCACGTCGATCGGGGGCACCAAGAGCCCCGATCACTTCCACCGCGAGCTGGGCCGGATCATGTGGAACGAGTGCGGCATGAGCCGGACCCAGAACGGCCTCGAGAAGGCCATCTCGGAGATCCAGGCGGTCAAGGAGGACTTCTACAAGGACGTCCGGATCCTCGGCGGCACCGACTACAACCTGTCCCTCGAGAAGGCCCTGCGCGTCGTCGACTTCTTCGAGCTCGGCGAGCTGATGTGCCGTGACGCCCTCGACCGCGAGGAATCCTGCGGCGGGCACTTCCGGGAGGAGTACCAGACCGACGACGGCGAGGCCCTCCGACGCGACGACCTCTTCATGTACGTCGCCGCCTGGTCCCACGAGGGTGAGGGCAACGACCCACGGCTCCACAAGGAGCACCTCAACTACGAGTACGTCAAGCCGACCACCCGGAGCTACAAGTGAGCGGGAAGACCCTGAACCTGACGCTGAAGGTCTGGCGCCAGGCCGGCCCGGACGAGCCAGGCCGCTTCGAGACCTACGACGCGCCCGACATCAAGGACGACATGTCGTTCCTCGAGATGCTCGACGTCGTCAACGAACGGCTCCTCGAGGCCGGCACCGAGCCGATCATCTTCGAGTCCGACTGCCGCGAGGGCATCTGCGGCACCTGCAGCCTCATGATCAACGGCCGGGCCCACGGCCCGGTCAAGGGAGCAGCGGCCTGCCAGGTCCACATGCGGGTGTTCGCCGACGGCGACACGATCACCGTCGAGCCGTGGCGTGCTGCCGGGTTCCCGATCATCAAGGACTGTGCCGTGAACCGGTCGGCCTTCGATCGCATCATCGAATCGGGCGGCTACATCTCGGCACCCACCGGTGCGGCGCCCGACGCCAACCTGCAGCTCATCCCGAAGGACGCGGCCGATGCCGCCATGGACGCCGCCGCGTGCATCGGCTGCGGCGCCTGCGTGGCGGCCTGCCCGAACTCGGCGGCGCAGCTGTTCACGTCGGCGAAGGTCTCCCACCTCGGCCTGCTGCCCCAGGGGCAGGCCGAGCGCTACCGCCGGGTGCAGAGCATGGTCGACACCATGGAGCAGTTCTTCGGCTCGTGCACCAACCACGGTGAGTGCGAGGAGGCGTGCCCGAAGGAGATCTCGATCGACTTCATCGCCATGATGAACCGCGACTACGTCGCCTCGCTCACCAAGAACCGCAAGCTCGCCGCCCAACGCCGCTGAGGCCGACGGCGCTCACAGTGCGGAACGCACCCCGAGCGCGAGCTCGATGGCGGCTGCCTGATCGTCGGCGATGACGGTCAGGTGCCCCATCTTGCGACCGGGCCGAGGCTCGGCCTTGCCGTAGAGGTGCAGCTTCGCGGCCGGCTCGCCGAGCACCAGTGACCAGCGAGGCTCGCGACGTCCGTCCCCGCTGGAACCGAACCACCGGTCGCCGAGCAGATTGACCATAGCCGACGCCGGTGCGGTCATCTCGGTCGGTCCGAGCGGGGCGTCGGTCACCGCACGGACCTGCTGCTCGAACTGGCTCGTGCGGCTGGCGTCGAGGGTCCAGTGCCCGCTGTTGTGCGGCCGGGGCGCGAGCTCGTTGACGAGGAGCCGGTCAGCCCCGTCGGCGCCGGCCACGACGAACAGCTCGACGGCGAGCACGCCCACGTAGTCGAGGACCTCGGCGACGCCCGCGGCGAGCGCGACCGCATCGGCGGCCAGCGCGTCGCCGATGCGGGCAGGGACGACGGTCAGGTCGAGGACACCGTCGACGTGCACGTTCTCGGCGACCGGCCACGTGGCGAGTCGGCCGTCGGAGGTGCGGGCCACGAGGACGCTGAGCTCGAGCCGGAGATCGAGCAACGCCTCGACGACGCAGTCGACCGCACCGAGCTCGGCATGGGCGGCGGCTCGCTCCGACCGACTCGCGATGCGACGTTGCCCCTTGCCGTCGTAGCCGAGTCGTGCGGTCTTCACCACGGCGGGACCGGTCACCCGTTCGGACGCCCGGTCACCGGCCAGCACGTCGTACGGGCCGACCGGGAAGTCGTGCCCGACCAGGAAGTCCTTCTCGGCGATCCGATCCTGGGCGACGGCGACCGCTGCCGCTCCCGGCGCGACCCGGACCCGTCCGGCGAGGATCTCCAGGGTCGTGGCGGGGGGGTTCTCGAACTCCGTGGTGACGACGTCGCACGAGGACGCCAACGCGGCGACGGCATCCGGGTCGTCGTAGGCCGCCACCAGGTGCTCGCCGGCGACGACCCCGGCCGGTGCCGACTGGTCGGGGTCGAGCACCACCGTCCGGTAGCCCATCACCGTCGCGGCGAGCACGGCGTAGCGACCGAGCTGGCCGCCGCCGAGCACCCCGATCGTCGCAGGAGGGGTCACCGGGGACCTCACGGCGGGGGGAGCACCGACCCGGCCGCGAGGTCGCGGCGTTCCGAGCGGTACTCGGCGAGCGCTGTAGCGAGGGCCCCGTCGTCAGCCGCGAGCATCGCCACGGCGAACAGCGCCGCGTTGGTCGCTCCCGCCTCGCCGATCGCGAAGGTCGCCGTCGGGACGCCGGCCGGCATCTGGACGATCGAGTAGAGCGAGTCCTGACCGGAGAGGTGGCGGGACGGCACCGGCACGCCCAGGACGGGCACGATCGTCTTCGCGGCCAGCATGCCCGGGAGGTGTGCCGCCCCTCCGGCACCGGCGATGATCGCCCGGAGGCCGCGCTCGCGGGCCTGCTCGGCGTAGGCGAACATCTCGTCGGGCATCCGGTGGGCGCTCACCACCTCGGCCTCGTGGGACACCTCGAAGCGGTCGAGCACCTCGACGGCGCGCACCATCGTGGGCCAGTCGCTCGACGAACCCATCACGACGCCGACGACGGGGGCCTCGGTCACGGGTGCCGAGCCTACGACAGGCCCATGGGGACCACGGGCCGAATCCCCCCGACCGGGGAACGGCTACCGTCGAGGTCCGGCATCGACACGGGAGGCGGCCATGCGCGGACGGGGGGCGATCGCGGCGGGAGCGCTCGTGCTCGCGGTGGGTGCGGCGGCGTGCAGCGACGACGATCGTGGGCTCCCCGTGGCGGTGGCACCGGAGGACTTCAGCGTGCCGGTCGGTGAGGCCCCGACCTTCGACGGCTGCGCCTCGACCGGCGAGATCGTCAACTACGCCTGGACGATCCGCGAGACCCCCTCGAACATGGCCGACGACGTCAACAAGCCCCTCCGCGAGCAGGAGGAGAGCTGCGAGTTCACGCTCGAGAGCAACATGATCGTCGACGAGGTCGGCACCTGGGTCATCGAGCTCGAGGTCAGCGACGCCCAGGGGACCGCCAGCACCGACACCGTCCGGGTCGAGGTGACGGGGTAGCGCCCGAGCTCACCGCCGTCGGGCGAAGCGGAACGTGACGCCCAGGATGTGCCAGGCGGCCTTGACCGAACCGACCACCGTGCCACTCACCTTGGACTCGCCGGCCGAGCGAGCCTGCCAGGTGACCGGCACCTCGACGATGCGGGCGCCGCTCGTCGCGCACCGGAGCGTCATCTCGGTCGGCCACCCGAAGGTCATCTCGGTCATGTCGAGCGAGGCGTAGACGTCGGACCGGATGGCCCGGAACGGCCCGAGGTCCGTGACCTCGATCCGGTAGATCCGGCGCATGATCGCCGCCGTCAGCCAGTTGCCGAACCGCTGGTGCGGGGCCATCGACCCCGGCTCGACGGTGCCCAGCAGCCTCGATCCCAACACGAGATCAGCAGCATCGGTGGCGATCGGGGCCAGCAGCTCGTCGAGCTCGTCGGGTCGCGAGCTCCGGTCGGCGTCGAAGTAGACGATCACATCGGCCCCACCGTCGAGCGCCGCTCGCGAGCCGGCGAGGCAGGCCCACCCGTAACCCCGCCGGGGCTCGGAGACCACGATCGCCCCGGCGCGTGCGGCGACCTCGGCGGTGGCGTCGGTCGAGCCGTTGTCGACGACGTAGATCGGGGCGTCGGTGTGCTCGCGGAGCTCCGAGACGGAGCCCCCGACGCTGTCGGCCTCGTCGAGCGCGGGGATCACGATGGCGAGCGCGCTCATGGGGCCGACCGACCGTCGATGGCGAGCGCGGCGACAGCTCGCTGCTCGTCGCGACGTCGTGACTCACGCTCGGCTCGGCGACGACGAACGCCGAGATCCTGCCCGATGGTGGCGACCGCGAGCACCACGAGACCGGTCCCGAAGAGCGCGGCGTAGGTGAGGATCGCCCAGTTGCGATGGTCGAGCGCGAGCCACGCCGCGCCGAGGGCGTAGGACCCGAGGAGGAGCTCGGCGACCACGATCCGGTCTGGTGCCAGCTGGTATCGCTGCTGTTGCCACGCGCCCGCGGGCTCAGCGACCCCGAGGCCGAACTTCGCGGTGCGCTCGAAGCCCTCGTCGGGACGCCGGAGGATGGCGAGCGCCGCCCGAGCCGTGTTGACCATCATCCCCGGCCCGATGAGCGTCAGGACGGCCATCTGTGGCACCGCGCGCACCCAGGACCGTCCACCGCGGACCTGTCCGACGACGAAGAAGAGGAGCGGGGCGAGCGAGAACAGCGCGAACGGGTAGGCGAGGCCGGCGAGGGTGCGCAGCTGCGGATGCTCCTCGGCGGCGAGCACGACCACGGGATAGAGCAGGACGACCCCGACGAGGAGGAGGTGGATCGCGTAGGAGAGCAGGTGGAGCGACGCCTGGACCTTGACACCGAGCCGCTCGCCGGAGCGCCAGACCGCGGGGAGCAACTTCCGGGCGCACTCGAGCGAGCCGCGGGCCCAGCGGTGCTGCTGACGTCGGAACCCGGGGAGCTGGGCCGGGATCTCGCCCGGGACGACGAGGTCCTCCGCGAAGCGACCCCGCCAGCCGCGGAGATGAGCCCGGTAGGACAGATCGAGGTCCTCGGTGAGCGTCTCGGCCTGCCAGCCACCCGCGTCGTCGATCGCGGCACGACGCCACACCCCGGCGGTGCCGTTGAAGTTGAACCACCACCCCCGCTCGCCTCGGGCTGCCTGCTCGACGAGGAAGTGGCCGTCGATGGCGACCGCCTGCATCCGGGTGAGCCAGGAGTGCTCGCGGTCGAGGTGACCCCACCGGGCCTGGACGAAGGCGACGTCGTCGTCGAAGAGCTGGACGGCCCGGACCAGGAAGTCGGGCTCGGGCACGAAGTCGGCGTCGAACACGGCGACGAGCTCACCGGTCGAGGTGCGGAGACCCTCGGCCAGGGCGCCGGCCTTGAAGCCGGTGCGCTCGTGGCGACGGACGTGGACGATCTCGGTCCCGCCGGCGCGGGCGCGGGCGACCGCCGCGGCGACGACCTCGACGGTCTCGTCGGTCGAGTCGTCCAGGACCTGGATCTGGAGGCGGTCGGCTGGATAGTCGAGTCGGGCGACGGCGTCGACGACCCGCTCGGCGACGTAGAGCTCGTTGTAGATCGGCACCTGCACCGTCACCGTGGGCAGCTCGCTCGACGCGGTCACATCACCGGGTTCGACGCGCCCACGCCGGGCCGCCACGACCGACAGCACCGCCAGGTTCACGCCGAAGACGATCAGCCCGACGGTCAGGACGACGTAGACGCCGCCGGCGAGCAGGAGCAGTGCCGACGTGGCGCTCACCAGATGAGGCCGTACGGGGACTCGCCCCGCTCTCGCACGATCCGCTCGTCGAGGCCCAGCTTGCGCCCACCCCAACCGAGGAAGACGGTCACGGCCGACATGAACAGCAGGACGTAGGTCCAGATCCACTCCTCGCCACCGACGTACGCGAGGAAGAGGTTGGCGAAGAAGATCGCCGCCACCAGGCTCGCCACCCGGGTGGCGACGCCGGCGATCAGCGCGACCGCGATGACCAGCTCGACGATGCCCTGGAACCACCCGTAGGCCCCGCCGAGCGGGACGATGACCGCATCGACGAAGGACTCGTAGATCCCCAGGGCGCTGTCGTTGCCCTCCTCGCTGAAGAGGAAGTCGATGAAGCCCTCGAAGCCGTCGGCCGAGTACAGCCCCTTGTCGAGGTTGTCGAAGAACGCCACGAGCAGGATCACGCCGAGGGTGATGCGCAGCAGCGCCACCGGCACGGATCCGCTGCGATCAGCGGTGATCGAGCGGGCGGTGGTGTCGGTCTCGATGGCCATGCTGCTTCCTCCCCGGACACGGGTGCTCGGTGTGCCGGACATCGCCATGGTGGCACTCCGACGGAACCGACCTCAGCCCGGGTCCCTTCCGGGTTCCTGATCGTTCATCACCGGCGGTGCGTGCAGGTCCCCACTCACGGTGGGGAGGAACCCGTTCCGGACCCGTCAGAGCCCGTCACGCACCTCCAGCATCGGCAGGTCCCGCCGGACGACGTCGTTCAACGCCTCGAAGGGCACGACGGCTCCCTCTGCTTCGGCCGCCGCCGCCCAGGCCTCGACCCAACCCCGGTCGAGCGCGTCCACGTCATCGACGAGGCGAACGCTGTCGATGCCGTGGCGCTCGCTGAGCTCTCGCACCTCGGCGGCGACCCGCTCCGGCGAGCGGCTGCGGAAGGTCGTCCCGTGGACCGCGTCGCGACACCAGTCGCACCCGCTGGCGCAGCCCCGGGTGACGGACACGGTCACGGAGGCATAGCCGTGCTCGTCGCGCCAGACCTCGAGGTAGCGATCGAGGTCGATGAGGTCGCGGGCCGGCAGTGGCAACGAGTCGAGGTCGTCGATGGGCGGGCGGGTGTCGGTGACCACGACGGTGCCGTCGTGCACCAACGCGAGCCCCGGCTCGTCGAGGAGCGCTGCGGGGTCGAGCGGTCGCTCGTCGAGGAGGTCGAGCAGCCGAGCGATGGTCTGCTCGCCCTCGTGGTGGACGACGACGTCGACCGGCGCATCGAGCAGGTAGGCCGATGGATCGGCGGTGGCGTCGGGACCGCCGACGACGACCGGCACTCCGGCTACCGCGCTGCGCTCGGCCAGGTCGTGCACGGCGGCGCGGGTGGGGAGCACGGCGGAGATCCCGACGACGTCGGGGCACTCCCGAACGAGTACCTCGTCGAACTCGTGCGGTCCGCTCGTGAACGTGCCGTCGAAGACGGCGACCTCGTGACCACGTTCTCGCACGTAGGCCGCGATGGAGAGGATCCCGATCGGGAAGTACGGACTCGCCGCGGCCCGTTCCGCCGCGTCGTCCACCAGGAACAGCGGGTGGGCGAGCAGGATCCTGGCCACGGCGCGGAGCCTACCGATGGACCCGGATCCGCCGGGCACCGGCCGGGATCCGCTGGGCACCGGCCACCCCCAGCAGGAGCACCGTCGGGATCCACTCGACGTGTCGCACCCAGGCGAGCTCACCGAAGGCGAGCGGATCGAGGTAGGTCAGGTACGACAGCACCGACGCGCCGGAGAGGTACAGCCACGGCACGACATCCCACCACCGCCTGGTCGGCTCGTCGCGGCCGGGGGCGACGACGGGCAGGAAGGCCACGACGACGAGCAGGTACCACGGGTGCACGATGCTGCTGAGCAGCACGGAGGCAGCGAGCGGTACGACCGCGAGGGCCGAGAGCGTCCGCCGGTCGGCCGCTCGGGCCCGCCACCAGACGGCGGCGGCGACCGCGAGCGTGAGGGTGGTCGTGATCGTCCGCGCGCTCGCGGCCGGGTCGCTCACGAGGTCGAGCCGGGCGAGGGCGCTCTCGATCCACCGATACGGCCCGCCGTTGAACGTGACCTCTTCGAAGAAGAACCGTGTCGACCCGAACAGCCCGGTGCGGTCGGGCTCGCCGATCAACTCCCAGCCACCGGAGGCACCGAAGGGCACCAGCAGCGCGAGGAGCGCGATCGGGTACGTGATCCGCTGCGTCCAGGACCATCGCCACCACAGCACCGGGACGAGCAGCACGGGGAGCGGCCGCGTCGCGGTGGCGAGCGCGAGGAGGACCGGCGAGCCCCACCACGGCCCGCGCCCGGCCATCGCCAGGTACACGGCGAGCAACGCGAGGGCGACCATCAGCGCGTCGAGGTGGGCGCCGTGAGCCGTCTCGACGATGACGAGTGGATTCCACCACCACAACGCGACCCGCTCCCGTGGCAGGCCCAGCGTCGCCAGGATGGCCACGATCGTGACCGCCACGACGATGTCGAAGCCGACCATCACGACCTGCATGACGATCGGCTCGCTCGGCGCCGTCGCGCTGGCGCCGGCGAACACGAGCTGCGCCGCCGGCAGATAGGGCGTGGCGTAGTCGGGCTGGTTGACGAGCTCGCGGACGTCGATCTCGAACTCGTCGAGGCGTGCATCCTCCACGACGTAGCGGTACGGGTTCACCCCCTCGGTGAGCAGGTGGCCGTCCCACAGGTAGCGGTAGACGTCGTCGCTCAGGGTCGGCGTGGTGAGCAGGAGCAGGGCCCGGAAGAGCAGCGGGGCGAGGAGCAACCAGCGCCAGGGGATGGGGCGTCGCTCCTGCCACACGAGGAGCACGACGAAACCGGCGAACGCGATGAGGTAGAGGGCGATCGTGCGGGGCGTGACCTCTGCCCGCAGCGTGCCCTCGGTGCGATCGAGGAGCACCATCCCGCCGTAGCCGACGAGGCCGAGGGCCGTGGCGAGCGTGGCACCCCGGTGGGTGCGCAGGATGCTCAACCCCGGGCGGCCCGGAGGATCGCGGTGAGGCTGCGCTCGACGTCGGCGTCGTGCAGTCGCGGTCCCGCATCGGCCATGCGCTGACGCTACGTCGTCGGCGTCCGGCTCAGAGTCCGTGGACGAAGGCGTACCAACCCCCACCGAGCGATCGCAGGCTCGCATCGCCCAGCCGGCCGTAGCCCCCGAGCTCCTCGGGGCCGTCGATCGCGTAGGCGAACCCGGATCGCACTCCGAAGTGCGGCGTCGAGGTCCAGAGCACGATCGACTCCCCCGCCCGGATGACGCTGTCGATCTCGAAGGTCCCGATGCGCCCGGGGTCGGGGAGCTGCACCCAGTCCTGGGGCAGCTCGGTCCCGATGTTGGTCCGCCGGTAGCTCTCGAACTCGGCCCGGTCGACCTCGAACCGGGCGCGCACCGGCAGCCCCGACGCAGCGATGAGCAACGCTGCCATCACGAGGGCAGGGGCGATCGCCCACCGACGGTCGTACACCCCGACCACCACGACGCCCGACGCCACGAACCGACCCGTCCAGGCCAGCCCCAGGGGGACGCAGACGAGCAGCCCTGCGCCCAGCCAGCGGAGGTCGACGCCGGGATCGCTCGCGGCGACCAGGCCGATGCCGAGCCCGATCAGCAGGGCTGCCGTCGACGGTCGACCGGGCGGCGTGACCCACCATCGTGGATCGGGTCGACGGCGGACCTCCTCCGATGGTGCGATCGCCCCCGACATGCCGTCGAGTGTGCTCCACGCGGCGTGGCGTCAGGTCGCGCACCAGTGCGCCACGCCGGTGCCCGTTCGGCCGTCGGCACCGGTCAGCGCCACCGAGGCGACGGCGTGGGTCGAGTCGTCGGGCCAGCGCCAGGCGGCGTGGGCCGTCGCGGTCACCGACGTCCGGGTCCCGTCGAGCTCGACCGTGGCGTGGCGGGGCAGCTCGACCGGCGACCACCGGGCCTCGGCCATCGCCGACACGGGCGTTCCGGCGAGGCGACCGGTGACGATCAGCCCCGGCTGCGTGGCACCACCGGCGATCCGGCCCCGGTGCCCCGGCGCGTCATCGGGGCGGAGCTCCCGGCCGACCCGCTCGAGCACGCCGTCGACGCGGCAGGGTTGGTCGAACGTGCCGGGTCGGTGCGCCACCGGCGCCGCGATCGCCTCCCACTCGACGTCGCCGGCCAGACCGTCGGGGTCACCCCACCCGTCGTCGAGGCCTTGACCCGGGTCGTCGTGGGCGACGGCGACGGCTTCGAGACCGACGCTCCATCGTCGTAGCGGCTCCTCGCAGACGTGATGGGCCCAGAGGCCCCGGCCGCGGATCTCCAGGTAGCGCTCGGGTCGGGGCCAGGGCATCTCGGCGTCGGCGACCACGACGCTCCGGGCGCCCGGTTCGACCCAGGCCGCGGCGTACCAGCTCCGCCGCGAGGCCGGGTGGGCCGAGATCGAGATCCACCACGCCGCGCCGTCGAGATCCCAGGTCGCGAACCACCAGGTCTCGAGATGGCCGGCACCTACCGCCGCCAGATCGGGATCCAGCCGCTCCGACCCCGGATCCGGCGCGCCTGGTTCGGTCCGGGCTCCGTCCGACACCCGCTCAGCGTAGGCTTCGGGCCCGTGGTGACCTACCTGTCCAACGAGTGGCTCGACCGGCTGCGCAGCGCCGCCCAGGCCGACGATGCCCTGCGAGCGGCAGCCACGGGCGCCGAGCTGACGCTCCAGCAGGTGGTGACCGACGCACCCGGCGGCGACGTGTCGTACTACGTGACCTTCGATGACGGCGAGGTCTTCGTCCAGGCCGGCACCGTCCGGGAGCCGAGCGTCACCTTCACCCAGGACTACCGCACCGCGGTCGGCGTGGCCCGCGGTCAGCTCAACGCCCTCGACGCGCTCCGCGACGGGCGGGTGATGCTGGTCGGCGATCCGACGGTGCTGCAGGAACGGACCGACGCGCTCGCCGCGCTCGACGCCGTCTTCTCCGAGGTCCGCGCCGAGACCGAGTACCCCGAGCCCACGCGGGGCTGAGGTCCGAGCCGTGCCCGAGCTGCCCGAGGTCCGCGCTCACGCAGAACGGCTGACCCAGGGGTTCGGTGGCACGACCCTGTCGAAGCTCGAGGTGCTGAGCTTCACCGCACTCAAGACCTTCGACCCCCGGCCCGACGCCCTCCACGGTCGCACCCTCGATCGGGTCGACCAGCGGGGCAAGTACCTGCTGCTGCGCTTCGACGATCTCACGGCGGTCGTGCACCTGATGCAGGGCGGACGGCTCAAGGACGATCCGAAGCGCTCGAAGAAGCCCCGGGGCGGCCTCGTTCGCTTCGTGTTCGACGACGATCGGGCGCTGTTGCTGTCGGAGTTCGGTCGCGAGCACCGCGCCGGCACGTGGATCGTCGCCGGTGACACCGAGGCACAGGAGCCGGTCACCGGCCTCGGACCCGAGGCCGACCTGGTGGAGCCCGACGAGCTGCTGACGCTGCTCCACGGCGAGAACAAGCGGATCCACGGATGGTTGCGGAACCAGCGGAACCTCGCCGGTGTCGGACGACGGCTGGCCAACGAGATCTGCTTCCGCGCCGCGATGTCGCCGTTCGCCATGACGAAGAAGCTCGACGACGCCGCGGCCGAGACCTTGGTGACGGCCATGCGGGCGGCGATCGACGAGGGCCTCGACTTCGAACGCGGCCTCGACGAGATGAGCAGCTCGGCCGATCGTCCGGGATCGGTGCATCACCGGGTCGGCGAACCGTGTCCGGACTGCGACGACACGATCCGGTCGGTCGAGTACTCCGGCTACACGATCGCCTACTGCCCCGCCAAGCAGACCGGCGGCAAGGTCCTCGCCGACAACACGACGAGCAAGTTCCTGAAGTGACCCGCCCGAACTCGAGGCATCAGGGGGCCGAACTCGCACCCCTGTGCCTCGGGCCGGAGACGGCGACTCAGCCGAGGAGGCCCATCCCGGCGACGGTGTCCTTCTCCTCGACGAGCTCGGCCCAGGTGGTGTCCATGCGGCCCTGGGAGAACTCGTCGACGTCGAGGCCCTGGACGATCGAGTACTCGCCGCCCGAGCAGGTGCACGGGAACGAGCTGATGATGCCCTCGGGCGTGCCGTAGGAGCCGTCCGACGGCACCGCCATCGACACCCACGTGCCGTCGGGGGTGCCCATCGCCCAGTCACGCATGTGGTCGACGGCAGCGGAGGCCGCCGAGGCCGCCGACGACGCGCCCCGCGCCTCGATGATGGCGGCGCCGCGCTTCTGGACGGTGGGGATGAAGTCGCCCTCGAGCCAGGCCTGGTCGTCGACCACGGCCGCGGCCGAGCGACCGTCGATCTCGGCGTGGAAGATGTCGGGGTACTGCGTGGCCGAGTGGTTGCCCCAGATCGTCATCTTCGAGATGTCGTTGACGGTGACGCCGGCCTTCGCCGAGAGCTGCGCCAGCGCCCGGTTGTGGTCGAGACGGGTCATCGCGGTGAACTGCGCGTCGGGGATGTCGGGCGCGTTGCGCATCGCGATGAGCGCGTTGGTGTTGGCCGGGTTGCCGACGACGAGGATCTTCACGTCCTTCGACGCGGAGTCGGAGAGCGCCTTGCCCTGCCCGGTGAAGATGGCGCCGTTGGCCTCGAGTAGATCGGCCCGCTCCATGCCCTTCGTGCGAGGCCGCGAACCGACGAGGAGGGCGTAGTCGGCACCCTCGAAGGCCTCGTTGGCCTCGCTCGTCTGCACCGTGCCGGCGAGCAGCGGGAAGGCACAGTCGTCGAGCTCCATGCCGACGCCACGCAGGGCATCGAGCGCCGGCGGGATCTCGAGCATCTGCAGGATGACCGGTTGGTCGGGACCCAGCATCGACCCGGAGGCGATGCGGAACAGCAGGCTGTAGCCGATCTGACCGGCGGCTCCGGTGACGGCCACGCGGACGGGTTCGGGCACGACGACGCTCCTCGTTCGGGGACGCGACGAACCTACCCGTCGGAGGCTCCCGGGTTCCTCCCCGGCGCTACCGCTCCCGGGCCGACGCCGAAACCACTCAAGGTCGACGCAGCCACGACCGATCCCGTCGTCACCGACAACGTCCCGCATCTCGATGTCGCCCGCGTCGTACCGGGACCGCGTCGCAGGGCCGGCAGCGGGGTCCTCCGCGGCCTGCTGCCGGCCCGCCTCACCCCTCGGCCTGCTCGGTCACCGCACCCAGCCAGCTCTCGTGGAGCGAGGCGTACACGCCACCCAGCTCGAGGAGCTCCGCGTGCGGACCGCGCTCGACGATCCGGCCCCGATCGAAGACGAGCACGAGGTCGGCCTGCTCGGCCGTGGCGAGCCGATGGGCCACCGAGATGGTGGTCCGTCCGGCGGCGAGGTGCGCCAACGCCGCACCCAGGGCCCGCTCCGTCTCGGGATCGACCGAGCTGGTGGCCTCGTCGAGGATCAGCAACCCGGGATCGGCGAGCTGGGCCCGCACGAGCGCCACGAGCTGTCGCTCACCGACCGACAGCCGGCCGCCCCGCTCACCCAGCTCGGTGTCGAGCCCCTCCGGCAGTCGACGGACCCACGCTCCGAGGCCCAGCTCGGACACCGCTGCGTCGATGTCGGCATCGGTCGCTCCGGGCCGGCCGAAGCGGATGTTCTCGCGGACCGTCGTGGCGAAGAGGAAGCCGTCCTGGGGCACCATCCGGATCCCGCGGTGCCGAGCGGCCGCCGCCACCTCGGCGAGCGGCACACCACCGATCCGCAGCTCACCCTCGCTCGGATCGGCCAGGCGCACGAGCAGCTTGGCGAAGGTGCTCTTGCCCGATCCCGTCTCGCCGACCACCGCCACATCCGTGCCGGGCTCGAGGTGGAGGTCGATGTCGTCGAGCACACGGTCACCGGTGCGGTACGAGAACCCGAGCGAGCTGCAGGTCACCGACAGCGGACCGACCGGCAGCTCCCGGCCGGGATCGGGCTCGACGATCTCGATCGGGGTCGCGAGCAGGCTCAGTACCTTGCGCCACCCGGCGATGGCGGTCTGGGTCTGGTCGAGGATCTCGGTCAGCTCGGCGATCGGGCCCAGCACGAGCGTGACGAGGAACAGGAACGCCACGACCTCGCCCAGGCCGAGCCCCCACTCCTCACCTCGCCACGCACCGGCTGCGACGACGGCACCCAGCGCCACGGCGCCGAAGAGGTCGGACAGGGGGAAGGTCAGCGCCATGTAGCGGTTGGCCCGGATCCGGGCCGACTCCACGTCGCGGACGGCGCCGCGGAGACGGCGGTGGCTGCGCTGCTGCAGGGCGTGGGCCCGCACGAGTGACACCCCGCCGAGCTCCTCGCTGAACGCCGTGCCCTGATCGGCGACGGTCGTGCGGTAGCGGTCGTAGGCGGCCAGCTGGCGCCGCTGGAGCCACCGGAAGAAGAAGGGCAGCGGAGCGAACACCGCGAGGACCACCAGGGCGAGTTGCCAGGAGTAGGCGAACATCACGACGCCGGTGACCGTGATCATGGTCGAGTTGAGGATCCAGGCCAGTCCGCCCCACTCGGCGAAGCGCGCGAGGGCATCGATGTCGGAGGTGACGCGGGTGACCATCGCCCCGGCGGCCCGCTCGACGTGGTCGGCCACGCTCAACCGGTGGACGTGGGCGAACACGGCCACCCGCAGCCGAGCCAGCGCGAGCTCGGAGGCCTCGACGAGCCGGAGGAACGTGACGGCCTGGGCCAGCCAGGTCAGCGCGATGACGACCACCGCGATCCCACACGCCGCGGCGACGAAGTCGCCCCGGTAGCCCTGGTCACCGAGCAGGCCCCGGTCGAGGGTCTGCTGGACGAGCAGGGGGATGGCGATGCGGCCGAGCGCGCCCGCGAAGGCCGTCGCCAGGGTGGCGCGGATCCCCCGCCGCAGCTCGGGGCTCTGCCGCAGCCCGACGCGGATGACCTCGACCGCGCCGGCGTCGTCGAGCGGCGTGCGCGGCGCGTCGGTGTCGACGACGCCGTCGGCCGGCGCGGTCACGATCGGCCCGCCCGCGCCGCGGCCGCCTCGTAGGCGCGGACGAGCGCTCGGTACGAGTCGATCGCGAGCAGCTCCTCGTGGGGACCGGTGGCCACGATGCGGCCGCCGTCGAGATACGCGACCCGATCGGCCAGTGCGATGGTCGATCGTCGCTGCGCGACCACGAGGGTCGTCGCCCGCAGGGTGGTGCGGAGCCCGTCGAGGATCTCGGCCTCGACGGTGGGATCGATCGCCGACGTGGCGTCGTCGAGGAACAGCACCCGGGGCCGGCCCACCAGTCCCCGGGCCAGCGCGACCCGCTGGCGCTGGCCGCCCGAGAGCGTGACGCCGCGCTCTCCGACCACGGTGTCGAGCCCGTCGGGCAGGTCGGGGAGGAAGCGATCGACCCGAGCGACGTGGAGGAGGCCGTCGAGCTCGTCGTCGTCGACCCCGCGGCCGAGCACGACGTTCTCGCGCACGGTGTCGGCGAACAGGAAGGACTCCTGGAAGACGACCGTCAGCGCGTCGGCTCGCTGGGACGGGTCGAGCTCTCCGATCGGCACGCCGCCGAGGAGCACCTCACCGGTCGCCGCCGGCTCCAGGCCGGCCAGCACCTGGGTCAGGGTGCTCTTGCCGGAGCCCGTGGAGCCCACGAGTGCCACGATCTCGCCCGGACCGACCTCGAGATCGACATCGACGAGCACGGGATCGTCCTCGTAGGAGAAGGCGACGCCGCAGGCCCGCACGCCGATCGGGCCCGACGAGATCGATCGATCGCCGACGAGCGGGTCCTCGGGGGACGTCGAGGCCAGCAGCCCGTCGAGCCGATCCTGGGCGACCACCGACCGGGGCAGCTCCTCCAGCAGGTAGCCGAGCACCCGCATGGGGAAGGCGAGCAACTGGAACAGCGCGATGGCCTGGACCAGTTCGCCCGGCGACACCGCTCCCTCGGAGATCCGCCACGAGCCCACCGCGACCAGCGCGACGATCCCGAGGTTGGGGATCGTGTCCAGCGTCGGCTCGAACCGGGCGCGGAGGCGGCCGACCCGACGCCGGGCGAAGCGGAGCTCGTCGGCGGCCGACTCGAGTCGGGCGACCTCGGCGCGCTCGCGACCCAGTGTCTTCACGACGAGCGCACCGCCATACGACTCGTGCGCGATCGTGGAGACCGAACCCATCGCCTCCTGGACGGCGGTCGCCGGACGCTCGACGCGAGCCGTGTAGATCCGGTTCACGACCGTGAGCGACGGGAAGACGGCCAGACCGACGAGCAGGAACCACGGATCGACGAGCGCCAGCGCGATCAGCGAGAAGCCGACCAGCGCGACGACACCGAGCGAGAACGGCAACGGGTTGAGCACCTCGGTGGCCCGCTCGACGTCGGAGTCGGCGTGGGCCAGGAGCCGCCCGGTCGGCTGCTCGCGGTGCTCGGCGAGCGGCATGCGCACGAAGCGCTCGGCGAGCTGATCGCGCAGCGTGCGCTGCATCCTGGCGTTCGTCATGCCGGCGAAGTACCGCCGCAGCATGACGCCGACGGTGCGACCCACCGACATCCCCACCAGGATCGCGACGGCCGCCACCAGCGTGCCGCCGTCGAGCTCATCGTCCTCGAACGCCGGGACGAGCACCCGATCGGTCACGTCGCCGAGCACGACGGTGCCGAGCACCGCGGTGGCGGCGAAGAGCAGCGTGCCGCCGAGCGACAGGCTGAACGGCACCGGATGGGTGCGGACCGACCGCCACAACAGGCGGGCACCCCGCCGGTAGAGCGATGGCGACGACACGACGACCCCGTGGTCCGGGCGCGCCCACGGACGGACGCGCGACGACCCGGGCGAGGGTAACCCCACTCACCC